>JABAAH010000009.1 GCA_014238855.1 Planctomycetota bacterium | reverse complement strand
TACATTCTGGCATGTTCAGACCGTCCGATGTAGCTGTTGGTCCAGATGGTGCCATCTATATAAGTGACTGGTATGATCCTGGAGTTGGTGGTCACAGAATGCAGGATCCTAAAGGAAGTGGATCTGTCTATCGGGTAGCCCCGACAAATTTTACTCCAAGCATCGAAAAACTCGACCTTTCGACTGTTGCCGGAAAAATTCGTGCATTAAAAAGTCCGGCTGTCCATGTCCGATCGCTTGGGTTTAACTCTTTGCGCGACATGGGGGAAGATGCTGGACCAGAAATTATCGCAGCCTCACGATCTCACCAGCCATTTTTCGTAGCTCGCGCAACATGGCTCTTACCACACTGTGGACAAGAAGGTATCGATCGACTTACTGAATTACTGGATCATAAAAATCCTCAGATACGTGTCGTTGCTCTTCGGTCTTTACGTCGTGCGATTGCTCAGCCAGATGCTTCAGATAGCCTTCGCAATAACTGGCTTCAGACCCAACAACAGGCATGCAGTGATTTCTCTGCAGCAGTTCGACGAGAGGCAGCAATTTCTCTTCGTGACACACCTTTTCAAGAGTGTCACAAGCTCCTTAAGAAGATTGCTGATCATTTTGATGGCTGGGATCGTTGGTATTTGGAAGCCCTTGGAATAGCATGTGAAGGAAAAGAGCAGGAATCATTTGATTTATTTGTAGACAACTCGGAAGACCCACTCTTATGGGACAACCGTTTAGCTGGGATCGCCTGGCGTTTGCATCCTGACTCAGCGGTTGGACAACTCAGAACGCGAGCCATGGAGAGGACATTACCGCTCACGGATCGCAAAAAAATGGTTGATGCCATTGCGTTTAATTCAGACACGCAGGCTGCTGCTGCGATGCTTGAGATCGCTCAGCATGGGCCAAAAGATATTCGTGACTACGCAGCTTGGTGGGGACAACACCGTCTCAAAAATGACTGGAAGCACGTTCAGCTAAGTGACGTATTCCCAGAGCCACCGCCAGTAAGAAAACCTCTCCCAAATACTAGACTCGATACATCTTTCGCTCCTCCGGGTGAGCCCATCTACAAAAGTACTCATGGCCAGGCATCAATCGACCTTGATATCCGCGGCGCTAAACGAATCTATCTTGTTGCTGACTCAAACCACGCCAAATCAGGCGATGCTTTTTGGATTGCTCCCGTTTTAACAAGCGCAGAATCGAATGTAGACCTAACACAAATTCCTTGGACGATGGCTTTTTCTGGTGGGATACCGAGTGGACCGCCACCGGCTCCAAACAAGGCCTCGTCAGCACGTCAGAAAAAACCACCACGACCGCCACTCACCGTTTCACCTGGATTGACGAAATCGGGTAATGGTCAGCCCGCCATTCGGGTAACCGGACGTTCTGTTATTACTTACGACGTGAGTGCTTTGAACCCACTTCGGCTACAGGTCACTGCGTCCGAGGGGACAGCTGTCAAAGGCCAGATATTTTTTTCAATATATGTTGATACATCCAATACCGCAAAGGACATTCTGCCGGCACATTCTCTGACAGACGTTCCTGGAAGTGCATCGCTCGGTAGAGCCATATTTCATTCGAACCATATTGGGTGTGCCAAATGTCACATCGTCAATGGCTACGGTGGTGAAATAGGTCCTGATCTCAGTCAGATCGCTCGCAAACATTCAGCGATTGCACTACATGAGGATATTCTGAAACCACATGCAGCAATAGCTGCTGGATTTGAAACGATGACCGTACTCACAAACAAAGGTACTGCCATTAGTGGGCTTCAAGTGTCTGCTGGAGACCCCATTGTGCTCAAAGATGCTTCAGGGACAGTTCACAGCATTACTCGCAAAAATACTGACACAATTTTTGCTTCAAAAAATTCTCTCATGCCAGAATTGACAAACTTACTCACTACCGAAGAACTATCTTCTCTTATTCAATTTCTTCAATCCGTAGCGAATCAACAACAAGACATGTAGGCCAACAATTATAGAAGACGTATTGAGAAGAAATCTTTCTAAAGAATGCCGTCTTTTCCAAGAAAACTGCTTTGCAAGTTTTTATACTCCAGCCACAACGTGAAGTCGCATCGACTTAGAGTGTTATCTCCAAGGCGTAACCAAGTTTTTTCAATTCTGTTTTCGGGAGTTGAATCTCGACAGTTCCTGATTCTTTTTTCCACTGCAACTTTTCTGGTGAACCAAGAAGCCTAATCTCTGTAAAAGGGACGTCGTTCAGTGACCGGACTCTGGCAACACCGTCTTCTGGCCACACCATTCCGATCGCATAGAGTTTCGTATTTTTTTTAGTAAACCAGAAATCTTCACTCGTTACATCAAGTTTGAAGCCGTGCTTACTGCGATGCTCAGTTCCCTTAATTGAAAGTCCGGCTGGGCCCTCATGAGTAATCTTCCATGGCTTTGTGCCGTATATTGCATCGCCATTGACCTTGAGCCATCGTCCGACTGCCAATAAGTTATCGACCGACTGCTTTGGTATGACGCCTGTTCCATCGGGCCCAACATTAAGTAAAAAGTTGCCGCCCTTACTCACATTTTCAAGAAGCCAAAACAATGTCTCTGCCGGAGATTTCCAATCTTCGTCATATGATTTAAATCCCCAAGAGTTGTTCGTTGTTGCAATACCCTCCCATGTATTTTCACTCGCTTCATCAGGAATGACATTATCACCGGGGGTTCCAATGTCACCAAACTCATTTCCGATTCGCTGACTCACAAGTATCTCTGGATTTGATCTATAAATGGTTTTATAGAAGTCAAAACTAAATTGAGGAGGAATGTAAATTGGTGTATCTAACCAAATTTCTGAAAGGTCGTAATTCGCCACTAATTCCTGAACCTGCGGCAAAGACTTGCAAGCGATATAGTCATCGAACCGAACTGGTGACGGATCAAAGTCATTCACAAACATGGCTTGCTTTGGTGGCTCGTGATAACAGTAGTCCTTCATTCCAGAATCACCGCCATCTCGCCAGTCAAGCGCATGCGAATAGTACACGCCGAAAGCAAGACCACCACGCTTGCACGCTTGCTCGAGCTCACGAATAATATCTCGTTTGAATGGTGTAGCCTGAACCACATTAAAGTCACTCACCGCAGAGTCGAATAACGCAAAGCCGTCATGATGTTTTGATGTGATCACCATGTATTTCATGCCTGCTGCTTTTGCAATGGAAACCCACTTATCTGCATCAAACTTTGTCGGATTAAATGTTTTGGCAAGCAAGGCATATTCTGAGCGTGGTATTTCTTTCCTTCGCATGATCCACTCAGCCACCTTTGGACCTGTGCCGCCCTCTTCCATCCGCTCGCCCTTCCAAACACCCCCGCACTGGGAATAAAGCCCCCAGTGAATAAACATGCCATATTTATTTTCATTAAATCGTTTACGTCCCTGCTGCTTCGCCTTAGAAGCATTCATTGGCTGCCATTGCTCCTGCAACCGAATCATCTCAGCTGAACCAGGAATACCTGAACCATTCACACCCGCTGCGAGCAGAGAGTTTGAGCTGCAGTTCGGTAAACAAAAAGTAAAGAATCCGAATGCAAAAATAAAAAGTTTTTGGTTCATTATTGACATGACCTTGCTACTTAAAAAATGCTTTTGAACAGAACTGTTCGAATATGCTGTATCTCTGTTATACCGCTTTCTTTGTAATTACTCATACAAAGCCCTGCCCTATGCTCTCGATTTGCTTGCGTGCTTTAGTCCCGCCGCATACACTCTGAAATGATTTAAGACAAGAATAATTGACTTTCTAATGAGGTATCGACATGTGTTTATTTAAATCTACTGCGTGGCTCGCGATCGTATCCGTAGCTGTTCTTTTCACTGCCGAAACGCGCGGCGATGAGGGTGAAAAAAAACCAGCGAGTGCTGAACAGCAATTTAAGCAGCGAGACAAAGATGAAGATGGTTTCCTGTCACTCGAAGAATTCAAGAGTGCTATCAAAAAAGAAAGCATGAAAGAACAGGCTGACAAATGGTTCAAAAATCGTGACAAAGATGGCGATGGGAAACTCTCATTTGAAGAGTTCGAAGCCGGCAGGATTCAAAAGAAAAAAGCTGATTGAAAATGGCACCACGAGAGCCCTCTGCTTTTTCTGACAAACAGGAAGCAGAGGGTTTTTATGAATTCATCGCTTTTGCCGCATGTGGCGTGGCTGAATAACGTCTGACGCAATCCCAAGCGACTTCAAAAGCAAGATGGCATAGTACGTAATATCAAATTCCCACCACTTATGCTGAGTACTGGCACTTGCTGGATCATGATGATGGTTATTATGCCAACCCTCTCCCATTGCCAATAGAGCCACCACCCAATTATTCCTACTGTCCTCTCCCGTCGAGTAGGTGCGATACCCAAAGAGATGTGTCAAAGAATTTACGCTCCAAGTGATATGCCAAACAAGAACTGTTCGTACAAAAACACCCCAGACAATTAAACTCGCAGCAAGTTGAGTACCTGCCGCCCAATCACCTGATATCCACCGACCAAGCAGTAAGCCAAAAATCCCAAAGCCTATTGCGTGCGCGATATATATCCAGAGAGCTGCAGTAGGATGTTGTTCAAGCGCACGGTAATAAGGATCAACAAGCACATCACGGGCGTAACGATCAAGAAAAGCAAGTGATTTGCGATGCGGGACACGACGAAAAAGCCATCCCATATGTGACCATGCAACACCATCACGTGGAGAATGGGGGTCAGTGTCATCATCAGAATGACAGTGATGAAGGCGGTGGTTCGCCACCCATCGAGAAGGCGTATCCTCAAGTGAGCAGACCGCAAGAGTAGCCAAAATTCGCTCAAACCACGGTGGAACTGACAGACTACGATGACTTAAAAGACGATGATAACCGAGATTAATACCAAAGGTGCCAAAAACTATTGTGCCAAGTGCAGCGGCGACGACTCCGTACCAACTAAAACACCAAGGCAGAATAGCAAGACAAGACAGGAGATGAATTGTTGTGATCGGTACAGCATACTCCCAGTGCATATCATGCTCTGGGGTCTCAGTCGCTTGAACAGACATTAGAAAGTAAAGACTTCTGTTAGGGGCGTTTTCGCCCAAGTGTACGACTGTGAAGATATGAGTATCACGTAGTTGAGTGAAAACTACAAGAACTGTAGTGCATGACCAGCAGAAAACAACTACGACTTGCGCGAACGTCGTCTTTGGTACTAGCGGTTCCGAAAAATCCTATTGATCATTCAGGAACTCTTGCCTTATCCCTACAGCTTTACCATCGAGTTGCCACGCACCTTCGATTGGAACACCAAGATGCGTGAGTGCTATTACGGGCACATCTACAATGTAAGAAGGCTCCTCAATCTCGCCTTTCATGGAAGTCTCACCACTGACTACCAAAAAAGTAGTAACAATTTCAGGAACATCGTGACCGCCACGGTGCTTTCGACCACGACCTCCGTGATCTGTAGAAATAATAATAAGCCAATTTTCTTGAACGTGATCTGATCGTGATTGAATTGCCCTTATTAGGGTTGCAATATGTAAATCCACGGTCTGAATAGCCTGCAAATAACTTGGCACACTTGGATGAAATCCGTCCTGATGACCTATTTCGTCAACCTGACCAAAATAAACAAAGACTGCATGAGGGTCCTGCCGGGTTAGAAATTGAACGGCCGCTTCAGCAAGCATCTCATCCTTTTGTTCCAAAGAATTTTTACTCGATGCCGGACGCACTTCCCGGACATCTGCATCACGAACGATGTATGTGTCTATCGGCTCCCAATCAACAAAAGAACCGGTAACAGCGTTCGGAAACTTCCGCTTTAAATACACGAAAAAATGTGGATACGCGTCATAATTTCTGCCACGAAATGTATTGTCGTCAACACCGTGCTTATCAGCCCATACTCCCGTGAGAAAACTCGACCAACCCGGTCCGCTAATTGTTTCATTTTCGCAGTAACGATTACCAAGAATTTTTGTATTTTTTGTAAACGCACCGGCTGCAATGAGCTGATCAATGGCTGGTGTGTTCGCATTCTGAAGTGCATCAGGCCTGACACCATCTATCCCAATGACCAAAACACGCCGCGCAGGAACACTGGGTTCGGAACCATGACATACGGTCTGTTTATGCAAGTCAAATACATTCCAAAACAACAGAACAACCCCAGCGGTTCTCACACATAAATTCATCATCCACATTGTCCCTGTCGTTTCGAAGTTGCATGCAAACCCGTTACACACGACTACCTGCCTCCACCGACTCCATCTGAAGCCTCAATCAACTGAATGGCTTCTTGAGCAAATCGTTTGCCTAATTCGACGTATCCACTTGCTGAGTAATGCAAGTCATCTTTAATTTTTTTCCCACGACGATTTTCTCCATCATTTAAGTCATCGGTATTCACCAGGCTACGTCGTGGACCATTCTGGAAAAAAGCTGCTTGTTGCTCCCGAATCAGTGTCCAATGAGGATATTTTGCATTTTTCATATCAAAGTCACTAAGACGACCAATGACAACATTTATGTCGTCTCGCTTAAGATCATTGGATAACTGCTGAAGGAGACCTTCAAGGCTTGCCGTGTAGATCTCTCCACATTTTTCAGCGGCGTCTCGTTCTCCTTGCATCCAAACAAAAGTAACTGTCTGAATTTCTTTGCCAATGATTGCTGCCTGAACCTTGTCCATCAGAAGCTGGTACAGATCTCCCGTTGAATCAGGACGACTACCGTCTGCTGCTTCCCATTCACGGTACCACCGTCGAATGGGTTGTCCTCCATGTGCATCTTTCACGACCAGAACATGTTCTTTTCCGAATACTTTTTCAATGTCCGGGATAAAAGAATCTTCTGGCCTCATGCCCGCCATATTGGACTGCCCCGACAGAATAAAGAGATGGCACGAAGCATTGCCTTCGTTCGCCGTCGGAGAGTGCGAGGTAACCAAACCAACGGTCAATACGATACAGCAAGATGACAAGCACCTAAACGCAACAGCACACACACTTAATTTCATCAGACAACCCTTCCAAGCCAATAAGATACTTCCCCACACCTATAACATCTGCACGATTCCACAGAACGCATTTTCATGCGAGTCGTTCTCATCAAGACATTGCAGCTTGCAGATTCTCATCGATGGCGTCCAGAAAATCTTGCGTATTCAGGTACGGCTGCTTTTTGCCAACCAGAAGAGCTAAGTCTTTCGTCATCTTTCCTTGTTCAACCGTTCCGATACAGACTTTCTCGAGTGTTTCGGCAAACGCAGTAACATCTGGAGTCTGATCAAGCTTGCCTCGATGCGCAAGACCTCGAGTCCAGGCAAAAATTGATGCGATTGGATTGGTGCTTGTGGGATTTCCTTGTTGATGCTGGCGATAGTGCCTTGTTACAGTTCCATGAGCGGCTTCTGCCTCAACCGTCTTTCCATCAGGTGTCATTAATACGCTAGTCATGAGCCCCAACGAACCAAATCCTTGGGCAACGATATCACTTTGCACATCACCGTCGTAGTTTTTACATGCCCAGACGTAACCACCTTCCCACTTCATGGCACATGCGACCATATCGTCAATTAGACGATGTTCGTAAGAAATGCCTTTCGCTGTGAATTCCTCTTTAAATTCAGCATCAAAAACTTCTTGAAACAGGTCTTTAAAGCGGCCATCGTACGCTTTTAAGATGGTATTTTTGGTCGAAAGATAAACAGGATAGTTTCTTGCCAAACCATACCGAAAGCTTGCACGAGCAAAGTCACGTATTGAATCATCACGGTTATACATTGCCAAGGCTACACCACTGGACGGGAAGTCATAGACATTCATTTCCATTGGTTCAGACCCATCAGCTGGAGCGTACGTTAATGTTAGTGTGCCGGGCCCTGGGATCTTGAGATCCGTCGCACGATACTGGTCACCAAATGCGTGACGACCAACAACAATTGGCTTCGTCCAACCTGGGACTAATCTTGGAATATTACCGATGATAATGGGCTCTCTAAAAATAACTCCTCCAAGAATGTTGCGAATCGTACCATTCGGACTTCGCCACATCTTTTTCAAACCAAACTCTTCGACTCTTGCCTCATCCGGTGTAATGGTCGCACATTTCACACCCACACCACACTCTTTTATGGCATGCGCTGCATCAATGGTAATCTGATCGCCAGTCGCATCTCGACTTTGCACGGATAGATCAAAGTAACGCAGATTAATATCTACGTGCTCAAGGATCAGCTTTTCCTTAATAAACTCCCAGATAATCCTGGTCATTTCATCCCCATCGAGTTCAACTACTGGGCCAACTACCTTGATTTTTTTTGCCATACTCTGAGCCACTCCTCACTACTTTCCTTCGGTATAATCTCTCGCGAGCTTACGTCTTACCCACAAGTACCTGTTGTACCAAGACTCGAGTTTCCTTCCACAGGCATCCTCGTTCTCGGGAAGAATTCCATGAGAACAACTCGAGCAAACGGTTTTTATCTATACTGCCCGACAGACGGGTCATTACCTCCTGCAAAACGTTGCCGCCACCTTGCCAGAAAAACAGTAGAAGCAGCTGGCTTATCCGTATAGACGCTACGTTCACAAAGTGCCTCATCGAATTCACGACAAATGCAAAGAGACCATTCAGAAGAGTCCATTCAACAGTCTCGTGACTTTCCGAACGGCTGAAGAAAGTACTTTATTATCCCACGTAAAGTACGTATTAAATATCGATTGAGACACTTCTCAAATCCGATCGTTTGCCTTACGGACAATTGACCATACAGAACACATTTTCATGTTGGCGTTATTTAAATTAGAAAAGCAAACGCCAGCAGTAGGGATGCTTCTACGAGGGCAATGTCAAACTTCCCTTGCCCCTACCACCTACTAAGTAATCTGATGGCTCGATATTGTTCAACGAGAAACACTTCCTAGCACTGATTACGGCCCCCGCTTCGTGCAGCATACTTGATGTCCATTTATTTTTTTGCATTCCCACCTTGCCATTTAGTAATTTGAATTCTTAAACAAAGCACCGCCTTCATAATGGAAACCTCTTATGCGATGTCTCTTTCAATCCTCTTTCTCACATTTCAATCGCGCGATCCCATACTTCTGCTTGGCACTCACTCACTTCCTTTTCATTGAAAACAACGCCTGCCATGCTCAGAAAAGTAGCCAACCAAACATTGTATTTATTGCGGTTGATGACTTACGCCCAGAACTTGGCTGTTACGGCAACACTCATATCCATAGCCCAAACATTGACAGACTGGCGACACAGGGACGGTGTTTTCATCGTGCGTATTGCCAGCAGTCTATTTGCTCACCATCGCGAGCAAGCCTTCTCACTGGATCCCGCCCTGATTCAATTGGCGTCATTGAGAACACTGCTTATTTTCGTGATCTCAACCCGGACATTGTGACTCTGCCAGAACACTTCATTGCTCACGGCTATAACGCCACGTACAGCGGCAAAATATTCCATGGACGCATGACAGATGAAAAACATTCATGGAATTACCGTCCAAACAGAGAGGGTCTCATTCGTCCGATAACGCCAGGCGGCAATGCGATGCCTGAAAATCAAAAAATCTTTGCCCAAAACAGAGAACGTATGGTTGCACTTTACGGTGAAGCCTCTTCTCGAGGTCTGATTCATGGTCCCGCCTACGAGGCTGGGCTGGTCGATGACGACGGTTATCTCGACGGATATAATACGAGCGTCGCAATACAAACGCTTGATGACTTAGTGCAACAGGACAAGCCGTGGTTTCTTGCGGTTGGATTTGTTCGCCCACACCTTCCCTTTCATGCTCCAAAAAAATATTTCGACCTCTACACTCCGGAACAAATTCAACTCACAAATATCTCACAACCACCGCAAGGCGGAGCCTCCATGGGTCTCCATGCATCTTTTGAACTCCGCACACGACATGGGATACCTAAAGCAGGACCGCTTGATACATCTCTAGCCAAGGAACTCCTTCATGGTTATTACGCATGTGTGAGCTATGTCGATGCACAAATTGGACGCATTATCTCTGCGTTGGAAAAAACACATGAACGAGACAATACGATAATCGTTGTCTGGGGAGACCATGGTTGGCATCTTGGAGAATTTGGTATTTGGGGAAAAGCTACAAATTACGAAATAGCCACCCGCGTCCCACTTATTATTTGGACACCCACAATGTCACAAAGAGGTGAGCCTTCTCATAGCCTTGTTGAATTACTTGATCTCTACCCGACACTTTGTGAACTCGCACACCTCCCACGGCCAAATCATCTTGCTGGCAAGAGCCTTGTTCCAGTGCTTCATGATCCAGATGCAACAATAAAGGATTTCGCCATGAGTCAATTTCCGACGCCGGCACTTCGTGAGTGGGCAGCCAATCCACTATCACCCCAAATGCGAGAAACATTCTTCGGACCGTTAATACAAAAAGTTGAAGAGCGAATTATAAAACAACAAGTGAGCCGGTGGGAAAGAGAATTCTTCGAACAACATCTCATGGGATACAGCCTTCGAGACAATCGCTACCGGTATATCGAATGGCGAGACAATCGTGATCGCAATGCGGAGCCAATATTCCAAGAGCTGTACGATCACCGTAACGACCCACATGAAACAATGAATATTGCAGATTCTCATCAGAAGGAATCTCAGCGTTTATCGAATGAACTCCACCATCTTTTGCAACCCTGAGGACAAACTTGTTCTCCTCAATCTTCCTGCCGTGAATTCAACACATGGCGAGTCCCCTCCCACCCTTCGGCGTGCCATTGCTGAAGACGCCTGATATCTGCTGAATATTCAGAACTCTGAGCAACGTTCTCGTTTTCTTGTGGATCTTTTAAATGATCGTAAAGCTCTGCAAACACAAGCTTGTTATCTTTTTTTTGATCTACCCAAGCTGTATACCGAAAACGATCAGTTGTCATTGAGTAACCCATAATGTTGCCACGTGGATATTGTGAGAAAACAGCACGCTTCCATGGGTAACTAGGGGAGTGAAGAAGCACCTCAAAACTGTCGCCTTCAAGCTGTTGTGGCTTTTCCAGACCAGCAAGATCACAAAGCGTTGGGTAGATATCAACAAACTCAACCGGCACAGTAAGCTTTTCAGCAACAGCTTTCTGCTGTGGTGCAACTACGATTAGTGGTGAACGTGTATCCAATTGAACATTCGAATGCTTACACCAGGAACCGTGCTCTCCGAGTTTCCAACCATGATCACCCCAAACAACTACAATCGTATTCTCAGACAATCCCGCCTGTTCAAGTCCCTTGAGCACTCGACCAATAGACGCGTCAATAAAACTCACTGCTGCATAGTATCCATGCCTCAATTTTCTCGACGTCTCATCGTTGACGGGACCCTTTTTCGGTATTCCCTCGTAGTTCCGCAGTTCACCAAATGTTGCCAAGGCCTTACTGTAAGCATTTTTAGGCGGAAATGGATTTGCAGCCAGACCAACAACTTGAGAGTCATAAAGATCCCAATACTTCTTCGGTGAATTGAAAGGGAGATGAGGATTTTGAAAACCAACGGCTAAGAAAAATGGCTGATCCCTTAATGAAAGTTCCTGCAGTGTTTTCACAGCGAGTGTTGCAAGAGCGCCATCAGAGTAAGTTTCATCATCAACATCTGCGGATTCAGTAGGAGGACCTCGACTTGCTCTACTAAGGTCCTTCCCTTTCAAGCCTTTCTCTCTTGCAGATTGCTTCTTCGCATTCATTTGTACAAGATTTTTTTCAAGAACATATCGTGTTCCTGTATCGGGCTTACGTGCTGGCTCTGACCACGACTGCTCGTCATCAAAACCACCATGATATATCTTGCCCATACTTATCGATCTATATCCGTGATTTTTAAAATGCTGAGAGATCGTGACAACATCCGGCACATGATCCCGGAAATGTGTATTAAGATCCCAAACTTTTGTCGAATCGGGACGTAGGCCTGTCATCAAACTTGTGCGAGAAGGCGAACATACTGCCTGTTGGCAGTGTGCATTTAAAAACACAGTGCCTTGGGAAGCGAGTTTATCAAGGTGTGGGCTATGAATATGTTCACAACCAAAGCAACCAAGCTCTGGTCTCAAATCGTCGACTGCTATAAACAGTACGTTCGGTTGACTTCTACCAACCACTGAACTCAGTGCCACGGCACAACAAAACAAAAGACGCATAATCATGTGTTGACCAATCCAGGAGATGTTCTCTCCACAATCGTTTAAAGATCTTATTCCAGGCGCTACGGATTATAAGAACCGTCTACCCCTGCTACTTTTGTGTGTTTCTTCTGACGCGAAGCGTCGAACTCCCACCATAAAATGGCTATCACTTCGAGAATCTTACAACAGTACGTCATCAACCACTGGCAGCATATGTTTCGGTATCAATCGAGCATGAACTGATAAGTCCTCGGAAAGCATGAAACAAGAACATACATAATCGAAAAAATGAACTCGGACATACTCAATTCTAAAAAAAGAAAGGGTATTTTCATGAGACAATATGGCGAGAGAAACCCTGTAGAACAATGGTATTTTGAGAACCGTCATCGTGTTTTAACTCTTTTCCTCAATCTGCTAGCGTATTACGAGTCAAAAATTCTGTCCGCCCACAGTTTAGGTTGAAGTCCTCATCATGAAATACGTACTCACGCTTTGCATCTCATTAGTTGCCGCGAACACTGGCTTCGCTGAGGTTCATCTTCCTCGTTTCTTTTCAGACAACATGATCCTGCAACAGAATCAGATGAACAGCATCTGGGGCTGGGCACAGCCTAATGAAGAAATTGTCGTTCAGGCAAGCTGGGGCGACAGTGCATCCGCACTTACGAATAGCGATGGGCAGTGGTACGTTTTTCTTAAAACGCCAACACATGGAACAGGCCACTCGATAAAAATAAATGGTACGAATGTGATTTCTATAAGAAACGTTGCTGTAGGTGAAGTCTGGCTTTGTATTGGGCAATCCAACATGGGTTGGTCTACAGGAAATAGTTTTGAATCTGGTGGTGAGGCGGCGGCTGACATGAAAGATCTCAGGATTTTTAAATCAGCCCGAGAGCATTGGCACAAACCGCTTGAGGAAAACCGTGACAGACTCTGTTGTTGGAAAGCCTGTACGTCGGAAGCTGCCATGGAAACTTCTGCTGTTTCTTATTATTTCGGGAAAAAGTTGCACCAAGATCTCGGAATTCCCGTTGGTATTATTCAACGGGCTTATGCAGGAACGCCAATCGAAGGCTGGCTCCCTTGGAAGCAACAACAAAATGACAGCCACTCGAAAGCATTGAAAGAATTGCTTGAAAGCACAGCATTGAGACTGGCTGAGAAACGTGGCGAAACAGCTGAGAAAGCATTGAAAGCATTCGAATCTGAACTCGCGACCTACAACACAAAAGTTGATGCGGGCGAAACAATGAAAAACAAGTTCAGACCGCTCTCACCACCAATCATCACACGTCCAGCCACTCTTGGCCATCAATTTCCGTCGAACATTTTTAACGCCATGGTGGAACCAATCACCCCGTACGGAATCCGTGGAATCATCTGGTATCAGGGAGAACGGAATTCAAAGAATGTGCCTCAAGCTATGCGCTATCAACAGCAACTTGAAACACTTATCCAGTTTTATCGCAAGCACTGGAACCAAAAATCAAAAGGCCACATGCCAGAAAATTTTCCATTTCAAATAACTCAACTGCCGAGCTGGCATGCACCACAATCCGAGCCAGTCGAAGGACTGGAATCACCTTGGGTGGTAAGTCGTGAGGCCATGCGTCTTGCAAGAGAAAACATTCCGAACACTTTCATGGCTGTATCTATTGATACAGGAGACACAGTTGAGCTTCATCCAAAAAACAAAAAGCCAATTGGTATTCGGCACGCTCTCATTGCGTTACAGAATACATATGGGAAAAATGTGATTGGTGAAGGGCCGCGATATCGCAGCCATACCGTACACAATGGAACGGTCCTTATTGAATTTGTATCCGTAGGGTCTGGCCTGCGGGCAGCCCGTCCAACAGGCCTCAATGCCTTTGCCATTGCTGGTAGTGATCGAGCATGGCACTGGGCGGTTGCAAAAATCAAAGGCAACAAGATTATTGTTTCTTCGCCAGATGTCGTCGACCCTGTTGCAGTTCGCTATGCATGGGCAATGAATCCCTCGCAACGCAATCTGCTTTACAATGTGGAAGGATTACCAGCTTCACCCTTTCGCACCGACGACTGGCCGCTTTTTGACCCCAAGGCGGAAATTATCGAGGTTCAAAAGCCAAAAAAACCGAATGGATATGTCCCTCATGATTGGGACCGTCCTGCAATGAACCAGTAAACAAAAGATTGCTTCTCAAAGACAACCAAATTTCTTAACAGATAAACAAACAAGCAAAGAGATGATCTTATGAAATTTTCTTCCTCGACCAGAATTTCATTCCTCGGACTCATGATGCTCGGACTCATGTTGATCGGACTCACAAACTCAGCACCTGCTGCACAATTCTGGAAAGATCTGTACGAGCCACAGATTTTTGATGACATGCCCTGCCGAATCATGCAGCCACTATCTTTCAATGCCAAAAAAAAATATCCCGTTATTGTTTCACTTCATGGTGGAGGTGGCAGAGGGAAAGACAATGAGAAACAACTCAAAGACTGGAATTCCCAACTGAGCGAGGACCAAAGACGAAAAGACTACCCGTGCTATGTGGTTGCTCCGCAAGCGGATCAATTATGGAACGCCGAGCATCTTAGAAAAATAAAAGCTCTTATCAACACTCTACCTTCGGTTGACATGGATCGAATCTATGTTCTTGGACATTCAATGGGTGGTCACGGCACCTACATATTTATTCAGCTCGACCCTGACTTTTTTGCAGCTGCCGCACCATCAGCTGGCAGTGGACTGAAAAGTACTGAGCCATTTATTAACCCACCAAAAATCAAAGATATTCCAATCTGGGCGTTTCATGGTGACCAAGACGGTGTCTGTCCGATTGAAAAAGACAAAGAAGTGTTTAACGAAATGAAACAAATCGGTGGCAACATGAAGTTCACTATTTGGCAGGGAGACAATCACGGAGTATCCGGAAAATTTATTCCTGGTTCAAAAAATGGTGTGACATACACAAGTAACGATCGTTGCGATCATGAGCCGCACTTCCTGACATGGCTATTCGCCCAGTCGAAGTGACTGTACTAGAACGAGCCCCACTGGACGACTTATAGTCGCTTGGCGGAAACAACGAGATCCCTAAGGATCTCTGCTGCCTTCTCAACCTCGCCTAGACTAATCCACTCATCAGCCGTATGTGCTTGGGCAATTGAACCAGGCCCGAAGACAACACATGGCAGTCCCGCTTCAGCATAAACACATGCGTTGGTCCCATAACGAGCAACTTCCTCAATAGCATCCATACCCGTATCAGCTACAGCCTTTCGAAGTCGAGCAGCCGCTTCAGCTGATCCAACTCCTTCACTTGAGAGACCGGCACTCGCAAGAAATGGTTTCTCGTGCTCAATGATTTCCGTTGGGCAATTTGCCGAAATATAATCCATCACCTCGCGCCGTGCTGTAAATGGATTTTCACCTGGCACTAATCGGCGATCAACTTCAAGGACAACGCTGTCGGGCACAAGATTCACACCCATACCGCCATGTATTGTTCCGACACTGAGTGTTGGGCTGCCACAAGGATGTGATGTTTTTCGAAGGGAAAGATCACTCGCCAATGATTCAAGCAGCAACGCAACTCGAGCAGCAGAATAAATCGCATTCACCCCCTTCTCCGGGTAAGAGCTATGACACGATCGACCACATACTTTGATGCGCCACCGAACGGCGCCTTTGTGTTGCGTTACTAAACGAAGGCTTGTCGGCTCAGCTACAACGACCAGATTAAAGCCTTCAGGAAGAACTTTTTGCACCAATTCTTTTGCAGCATCGTCTCCTTCATTATTGCTTTCACTGTCATTCATACGAAACAATTTAATGAATGCTTTTGCACCAGAAAAACCAAACTCTTCATTGACACTCGCGACAAAAACAACAGAAGCATGTCGTGTCTCTAGTACCGACAATTGCTCAAGTGCTGATATCATTGCAGCCATTCCTCCTTTCACATCGCAGGAACCCCTACCATACAAGTGGCCGTTCTCAATAACTGGCGCAAATGGTTTGATTGTCATCCCATCTACAGGGACCGTGTCTTGATGTGCATCCCACAGAAATACTGGTGAGTCAGGCGTAGTCGCTGGCAAAATGGCTACAACGTTATCTCGTCCCGGGGACACAGTCTGCCGAACTGGGCTCAGCCCGACTTTCGTAAGCCTGTTCAGGAGGTAATCAGTCACCCTTCCTTCAAGATAGTCCGGTCCTGTATGGGAGCTACCCATCGGATTTACGCTAGGAAGGCGAACAAGATCAGCCAGAATTCGAGTGGTATCAGGCATGGTTCGCTTTAAACTAGCAGGTTTCTAAATGAGTTCCTGAAAAAACAATCGTAAGAGCCGCTCGCTGATTTGGCTGACAGACTGTATAAAAGAGTGTTGGAAAAGTGGTAGGCAATGCATTTTTGACACTTGTATTACACATTTTTCACAAAGTTAAGGTATGTCTCATTGAATTCCTTTTCTGGGCTCCTTTTTGCTTCCCTCCACTTGTAGACAGCGATAAGCTAGTACATGGACACTATTCTCCCTGTCTTGCTTTTCGTTGTAATTGCCGCAGCAGTTTCTGTGAGCCTCCTCGTTCTTCCTCTCGTAGTTGCACCAAGACGAAAGAGTGCTGTGAAAGACATGCCGTACGAAAGTGGCATGGATCCTATCCATGATACCCGTCGACGGTTTGACGTACGATTTCATCTTGTCGCTGTGACTTTTCTTATTTTTGATGTTGAGCTGCTCTTTCTCTATCCATGGGCTGTTGCAAGTAGGTCGTCTGCAGGCATAGACGCAGCTGTTGCTGAAGGGATGATCTCGGGGAGAGGGCTTGCTTTTGGCGGTGGTCTTGTCTTCATTCTTCTTATTGTTGTGGGCTTTGCGTATGACTGGCGAAAGGGAGTATTTCGATGGCGGTAACACAATCAGAATCACCTAGCCTGGAACTTCCAGAAAATGTTGTTGTGAGCCGACTCGATGAGCTCGCAAGTTGGTGTCGTAAAAACAGCTTGTGGCCAATGCCATTCGCAACTGCGTGTTGTGGTATTGAACTTATGGCAACAGGTGCTGCGAAACATGATCTGTCTCGGTTTGGTGCCGAAGTTTTTCGATTTAGTCCTCGTCAATGCGACCTGATGATTGTTGCGGGGCGTGTCGTTATGAAAATGCTCCCAGTTCTTCAACGCATCTGGCAACAGATGCATGAACCAAAGTGGTGTATATCGATGGGTGCCTGTGCAAGTACGGGCGGCATTTTCGATACATACGCTGTTGTTCAAGGTATTGATCGTTTTATTCCTGTCGACATGTATGTACCCGGCTGCCCTCCGCGTCCCGAACAACTGATTCAAGCGATCATCGACCTACAAGACAAGATTCAGGCAGAGGGAACAATCACCGGAAGAGAATTCAATACACGTCAACGTCAAGATAAAAAACGAGCTTTAGTTGAATGCCCCGACACCCTTACTCTTGATGCGTCTCGTAACCCAAATTTACAACGTGAACTTTCAAAATCAGCTAGCAATCTCAACTAATTTTATATTTCCTTACTCACCGTGAACGCGATGACCGATACTTCTGAAACGAGCACCGATAACGTAATTGAAAACATTCATGTACGTGCGCTCAATGCATTCTGTGGGCCTATTGAATCTTCAATATATAGGAATCAACAGCGGGTCATTGTGCCAGCTAAGAATTCTTTTGATGCACTCTCCATGCTCAAAGACCGTGGCTTCGATCTGTTCATCGATATTACATGCGTTGACTATCTCGAATATCGTAAGGCCAAACACCGGTATGGATTGGTTTACTTGCTGGCTTCCACGATGAACACCGATAGGCTTACGGTACGAACTTTTGTCGACGACCCTAAACCAACAGTTGCAAGCGTTGTGCCCTTATGGGAAGCAGCTAACTGGTTGGAGCGTGAAGTGTGGGACCTTTTTGGCATTCATTTTACAGGCCACCCTGACTTGCGACGCCTTGTCATGCCAGAAGAATTTACTGCCCATCCTCTCCGTAAAGATTATCCACTCCAAGGGCGTGGGGAACGTCACAACTTCCCAGTCATTACTCGCGACCATAGCTGAACACTTTTATAAACTATCTCTATGTCTATTGCCCCACCAGAAATTGAATCTTCGCCAGAGGCAAGAAGCGAAGACTACCTTTGGACCTTGAACTTCGGTCCACAGCACCCAGCGACGCATACGACATTACGGCTTGTTTTAAAACTTGATGGTGAGCGTGTTGTTGATGCCGTTCCCGAGATGGGCTATCTCCACTCTGGCTTTGAAAAAATTGCGGAGCACCTCACTTTTAATCAGTACGTTACTGTCACTGATCGAATGAATTATATTTCTCCGATGGCAAATAATGTGGCTTGGCATCACGCTGTTGAAACACTTCTTGGAATCAAGCTAACGCCACGCTGCACATACATCCGAACGATTGTCGCTGAACTCGCACGAATCAGTGATCACCTCTTAAGCAACGGGGCAGTTGGCCTTGATACTGGAGCATTTACTTACTTCCTCTATGCCTTCTACCAGCGAGAAGTAATTTATGACATCTTCGAAACGCTTTGCGGGGCACGATTTACGAACAGTTACACGCGTGTTGGAGGTGTCTCGCACGATTTCACCCCACTTGTCATTGAAAAAATTCGGGCGTTCGTAAAGACATTTCCAAAAACACTTAACGACATGCAGCGATTACTTAACCGTAATCGTATCTTTGTTGATCGAACACAGGGTGTTGGCGTGCTCACGAAAGAGGAAGCTATTAACCGAGGTGCAACCGGCCCTGTTGCTCGGGCGAGCGGTGTTACTCGGGATCTACGACGAGACGAGCCCTATCTCGCATACGGTGACTTTGACTTTCAGATATCCTGCGCTTCGGCTGGTGATTGCTACGCACGGTATCTCATTCGAATGCAAGAGATGCGAGAAAGCCTCAGAATTGTTGAGCAAGCCATTGAGCATCTGCCAAGCGGCCCTATGAATGTTGGTATCGACGAAAGAACTACTCTTCCAACAAAAAATCAGGTGTATTCAACAATCGAAGGAACTATCTCGCATTTCGAACTTAGCATGAGTAACAAGGGATTCGAAGTTCCGTGTGAAGAGATTTATGCTGCCATCGAGGCACCGAATGGTGAGCTAGGCTTTTATATTGTTGGTGATGGTGAGGATCAGGCTTACAGAGCTCGATGCAGACCTCCTTCCGTTTTGAACTTTGCGATGTTTCCACATCTGATTCGGGGACATACGCTTTCGGACGTCGTGGCGGTGCTTGGAAGCCTCAATATCATTGCTGCGGAGCTTGACCGATGATTGCAAATCGCAGAATTCTTACTGACGGCATGGTTGAACAGATCGAAGCTTTGGCTTCGCGTTACCCAACAAAACAAGCCCTAACATTGCCAGCACTCCATGTTGTTCATGATGAACTCCGCCATGTTCCACTAGAAGCTGTTGTCGAAATAGCACAACTGCTTGATCTCGCACCAGCAGAAGTTCAGGACACTCTTACTTTTTACCAATTTTTTTACCAAACAGAGCCACATGGAAAAGTTCGAGCGTTTGTATGCCGCTCCATTTCATGTGCTCTTCGTGGTGGTGAGCAAGTTCTTGACCATTTGTGCAAAAAGGCAGGAATTAAGCCAGGCGAAACAACGTCTGACGGCACCATTACTATTGAGCCTGCCGAGTGTCTGGGTGCCTGTGACTTTGCACCTTGTATGCTTGCAGGAAACGACTTACATAAAGATTTGACGCCTGAAAAAGCAGATGCATTTCTCGAATCGGTTGGGAGGCAAAACGGATGAAGCCCTCTGATACATTTCGACCCGTACTTCTCGAAGCTGTTGGCATCAAGAATGGCTTCGGTATCGAAAGCTACCGCAGTCGTGGTGGATACACCCCGCTTGAAAAGTTACTTGCAGAAAAAAAGCCGTCTGAAGTTGTTGACTTAGTGAAATCCTCTGGCCTTCGAGGGCGAGGTGGGGCTGGCTTTATGACCGGCTTAAAATGGACGTTTCTTCCAAAAGATCATCCAGGGCCCATCTATCTATGTGTCAACGCAGACGAAAGTGAGCCAGGCACCTTCAACAACAGAATCCTCATGGAAGACGACCCCCACCAAGTTCTTGAGGGAATAGTAATATCTGCTTATGCCACACGAGCCAGTACTGCATACATCTATCTACGATATGAATATCCGAAGAGTTGGGATTCGCTTCAAAAAGCTATCGATGAGGCATACTTGACGGGACTTCTTGGCGACAACATTCAAGGCAGCGGATTTTCTCTCGACATATATCTTCATCGTGGCGCAGCTGCTTATATTTGCGGTGAAGAAACTGGTCTCATAGAAAGTCTTGAAGGCAAACGAGCATGGCCTCGAATCAAGCCTCCCTTCCCTGCGATAGAGGGCGTGTTCCGGAAGCCCACGGTTGTAAATAACATCGAGACAATGGCATGCGTAGCACAGATTGCCAGGCGTGGTATTGAGTGGTTTCGATCGATCGGTACTCCTGCTGATCCAAATAACCCGAGAGATCCAGGCAGCTACGGACCGAAGCTTTACTGCTTATCTGGTCACGTGGAAAAACCTGGTTGCTACGAAGCACCTCTCGGTATCACAGCACGTGAATTGATTGATCGCTTTGGCGGTGGTGTCTGGAAAGGACGCCGGGCGAAAGCAGTCATTCCTGGAGGAATCTCCATGGGGTTGATGACTGAAGATGAACTTGACACGCCACTGGATTTTACTGGTCCGGGAACGGTTGGTTGCCTTGGTCTCGGAACAGCAGCTGTTGTCGTCATCGATGACACTGTCAGCATTATCGACTTCCTACATAATTCATGTCGCTTTTTTGCACACGAGTCCTGCGGTCAGTGCACGCCCTGTCGAGAAGGCACGAGCTGGTCACTCCGGATGCTTGAGCGAATCCGAGCCGGAAAGGGTAGATTACGTGATCTCGATCTCCTTACAGAAATTGGTGACACGATGGGAATGATGCCGGGGTCAACAATCTGTGGCTTAGCCGATGGTGCCGCATGGCCAATAAAGAATTCCATCACAAAATTTCGAGATGAATTTGAAGACTACATCAAACAGACGAATCCGACTGGTTACATGGAAACCGATCCTGTTCCTGCCTTGCCGATAGTCACCACCCACTAATTATTTCACTGCTACATATTTTCTACTATGACTACAGCTATTGTTGACGGTCAGGAAATCGAAATCGAAGCGAACGAACGGCTCAACTGCATTGAAGTCGCCCGTCTCGCAGGTGTCGAGATTCCACACTACTGCTGGCATCCCGGACTTTCTGTTGTCGCCAGTTGCCGCATGTGCCTTATTCAGACAGGGACTCGAAACACTGAGACCGGTGACATCTCAATGGTTCCAAAGCTTGTACCTGGGTGCCAAACGCCTGTTAAAGATGGAACTGTTATCGTCACCAACAGTAAGGTTGTGCGTGAAAGTCGTGCCCGCGTCGAGGAAGCCCTCCTTATAGATCATCCGATCGACTGTCCAATTTGTGACAAGGCTGGCGAGTGCCTTCTTCAGGACTATCACTTTGAACACGGACAGAGCGAACGGCGGGCTGACATTCATCCATTCAGTAGCCGCCGCCGAGATGTTGGACCAACAGTAACGCTCTTTGTTGACCGCTGCATCATGTGCACCCGATGCGTCCGCTTCACGAGAGAGGTATCTGGCACAGCAGAACTTATGGTCTCTGCTCGAGGGGCGAAGGAAGAAATAGATACATTCCCTGGCTTTCCTTTAGACAACAAACTGTCTGGGAATGTTGTCGACCTTTGTCCAGTTGGTGCCTTGGGTGACAAAGATTTTTTATATCAACAGAGAGTCTGGTTTTTAAAGAAAACAGAAAATGTCTGTGGTGGTTGCGCAACAGGTTGTTCGATAGTGACAGAACACAACCAAGACACTGTGTACCGACTCAAGCCACGAGAAAATCAACATGTAAACAAATGGTGGATGTGTGATGAGGGCCGTTATGGATGGCATCATCTTCATGATGCAACACGAATTGTGGAAGTAAGCCACCGCAATGATGCACATTGGAACACTGTTGAATGGACTTCTGCTCTCGGCCAAGTGCCAAAGGATCTACATGATGCGGGACGACTAGGTGTTGCTGTCTCGCCTATGCTCACAATAGAAGAAGCTTGGATGCTTTGTGCCGTGGCACGAGCAATTGATCCGGATGCATATCTAGCCATGGGCCACGTGCCATCAACCGGCGATGACGAATCATTTCCTGGAGGATTTACGATCCGCGGAGAAAAGTCTCCGAATCGCATCGGTATTGAAATGATACTGAGTATGTTCGGAGCTCTTACTGAAAACAGTACTGTCCCAGGATGGGAAGAATTTCTTGAGCAGATACGAACAGAAACTGTCCAGTCCGCGTGGATTACAGCCGGTTATCCAACACCCGAATTATCATGGTGTGATGAACAAACCGCAGCTATTTTTGACAATACGAACTGCCTTGTTATTCAAGACTTGTTTCGTTCTCCTCTATCTAAACGTGCCACGTGGTGCTTGCCCGCTGCTGGATTCGCGGAACGTAATGGCACCTGGGTGAATCGTGGGCACAGAGCGCAGACTTTCGAACAAGCTATTCGACCTCCAGCTGGGGTCTGGCCTGAGGGCCGAGTATTCTGGAGCCTTCTTGGGCGACAAGGCCTGTATGATTCTGAGAGCATTCGGGAAATAATCGCTAAAAACTCAGTAGGCTTCGCAGCCCTTTCAGGTGACATGCCGTCTCTTGGTGTAGACCTAAGGTTGCAGCAGGTCGCGGGCACCTGAACTTACAAACAGCAGACCATCAAGCACTACCACCTAAAAAATCAATGACCGGACTTCTTCCATCGCCAGAAACTCTTGCTGCACTTTTGAAAATTGGTCTCCTTATTGGTGGCCTTATGACAGCTGCTGCATATTTAGTTCTGGTTGAGAGATGGATTGCTGCTTGGGTTCAAGACCGACGAGGCCCAAATCGAGTTGGTATTCCATTGACGAAGATTCGTCTCTTCGGATTAGGACAACCACTTGCAGATGGTCTTAAAATCATCTTCAAAGAAGATTTCACACCTAGCCATGTAGATAAAGCTCTTTATAACGCCGCTCCATTGGTACTTTTGACGGCCTCCCTGGCTATTTTTGCTGCGATACCTTTTGGTAGCGTACTTCCACCACTCAATATTCCCGGCCTTCCAGATCCAGTACCGTTTCTCGTCGCTCCCGGACTTGATGTTGGTGTTCTCTGGGTTTTTGCGCTCTCAAGTATTGCCATTTATGGTGTTCTTCTCGGAGGTTGGGCGAGCAACAATAAATATGGGTTTCTTGGTGGCCTACGAAGCAGTGCTCAACTGATTGCCTACGAAATTCCACTCGGGTTGGGACTACTGGGCGTAGTTCTCTCAGCCGGCTCTTTGCGGCTTGATATTATTATGACCAGACAAGCGGAGACAGGTCTCTGGTACGTTTTTGCTCAACCACTTGGATTTGTTGTTTTCCTCATTGCAAGCTTTGCTGAAGCTGCTCGGCTACCTTTTGACCTCCCTGAAGCTGAGCAAGAATTAGTTGGTGGCTATCACACAGAATATGCTGGAATTAAGCTGCTCCTTTTTCTCGTTTCTGAATTTCTTCATATGGTTACAGCTGCTTTCCTCATTGTGATCATGTTTCTAGGAGGATGGCACTTCTGGGGAATCACTGGAAGTACTCAAGAAGTCACATGGCTCGGTGCCTTTTTGAGGTTCGGTATACTTTCCGCAAAAATATTTGCTGTGATTCTTTTCTTTATGGTGGTTCGCTGGAGTTGGCCCCGTTTCCGATTTGATCAACTCATGAATCTTGCATGGAAAGTCATGCTGCCCCTTGGACTACTAAATCTTGTTGTTGTTGCAACGATCGAGGAGTTCCGGCCTGCTCTTGAATCTACTCTTGGTGCCGGTCTCGCAACCTCCCTTACAATTGGAGGGCCTTGGCTTATCTTTTTTGGAGGATGGATTTGTGCTGGTCTACTTACTCCTTCAGCAACGGACAACAAACCGATCCATACACCCAACTCATTTACCGAAAAGCAAAATCTAAAAAATACTTCTATGAAAAAAAAATCGCCTGATCTGGTGGAGTTGTAATATGAAACCATCTGATCCTGGAATTACATGGATTGATGAAAAACCACTTGGACTCGCAGAGCGGCTTTACTTACCGCTTTTTGTTCAAGGACTTGCGACCACGGGTCGTCATCTTGTTAGCAAAAAAAACACGGTGAGCTTTCCGGAACAGCGTCCCACTATCGGCAATCCGCTCATCTATCGAGGTGTCCATCGACTCAATCGAGATGAGAATGGTCGAGTAAAATGTGTTGCCTGTTTTCTTTGTGCGACGGCATGCCCTGCCCACTGCATAGATATCGTCGCTACTGAAAGCCCGTGGGAGGATCGTGAAAAGTATCCCGAGAGCTTTCAAATCGATGAACTCCGTTGTATTTTTTGTGGCATGTGTGAAGAGGCATGTCCTGTTGATGCTATTGAGCTCACAAGTCTTCTCGACCTTACAGGAAAGAGTCGTGAAGAGATGGTTTTTGATAAAGAGAAACTACTCAGTGTTTACGACATGACAAAAGATGCTGAACCAATGAAATCAGCTGACCTAGGGGGAACATTGTGATCCCGTGGAATACGTTATTTCCTGAAACTGTGAGCTTTGATTTCATTGCTCCGGGCATCCTGCTTGCAATAGCCGTCACATGTCTTGCGGTTAGCCTTTATTTGCTACTTCCCAAATCTGGCCGGGATAGCAAGATGGCGCGACGCCTGGGCTGGCTTCTTGGTCTAATAACTCTCAGTCTCTTTATCGTCACAGGACAACGACTTGGAAATCTTGGAGAAGAGGTTGCTTTTCTTATGGTTTCATTGGTTGCTGTGGTCAGTGCTGCTGCAACGATAACGTGCCGTTCTCCTGTCTATGCAGCAATCTGGTTCGCTCTTTGCCTGGCTGGCGTGTCTGGGGTGCTGCTTATTTTGGGTGCTCAATTTCTCGGTGTTGCAACAATTATTGTGTATGCCGGTGCAATCTTAGTGATGTTTCTTTTCGTGTTGATGTTAGCTCAACCAACCGGCCTCACAACATCAGACCGAATTACCAACGAGCCAATGCTTTCAACAGTGGCCGGGGCCGTCCTTCTTGGACTCCTATCGCTTTCCATTGGTCGGCTGTCTGCCGAAGAACCTTTGTGCTGCCGCCCTCCATCCAAGGCAGCTGCACTCAGTGGCACCGCTGTGAGCCAAATACCAAGTGAGAGCATAGATCTTTTGGCTTCTGATCAAGTGGCACGGCTTGGTGGTGAACTCTTCGGGCACCACCTTGTCGCCGTTGAGGCCGTAGGAATTCTTTTGCTTGTAGCTTTAATTGGAGCCATTGCCATCGTTTCCAATGGTCTCGAGGGCAGCCAAAATGAGGCTTCCTCGTTGCAAGAAGGGAGCCCGACATCACATTCACCATAGTATTTGGCACTGCCCTTGCGCTTCTCCAAAATGGATTACTGGTTGGAGCAATTTTATTCAGCCTGGGACTTGTTGGCATTCTTTCAAGACGCAACTTAATTGTCATGTTTCTTTCAGCGGAAATTATGCTTCAAGGCATCTCTGTCAGCCTTGTAGCCTGGAGCCGCTATCACGGTGACTTTGGTGGACATGTCCTCGTAGTTTTCGTGCTTTCTGTTGCAGCGTGTGAGGCAGCCATTGCATTAGTCTTTGTTCTCCAAGCATTTACTCGAACTGGTCGGCTCGATTCTATGGCTTGGCAGACGCTTCGTGAAGCCACAATCGACCGAAGTATCGACCACGAGGTCCCATCACTTGATACTTCATTACCGAATTTCCCACGCCTTACTCCAGCTGGTAGATCACCAACCCCTGATGAACAAGCCGAAACACAACGTGATCATATTTGATATCCGTTATTCACCTCCACATGTGTCGACATGAGCCCGTCTTTCCTTCTTATATTGATCCCATTACTGCCTCTTCTGGCAGCTCTTGCCACTATTATTTGTGGGCGACGACTTGGACCCCGAGCGCATTTACCTGCGGTCATAGCCATAGCTGCAGCGGCCGTCGCTGCATTGGCTCTTCTTGTTGTCACTGTCCGCAGTCGAGGAACTGCAGAAACACCTCGTCCTATTGATATAACCACAAAACTCTGGCAGTGGGCGACTATCGATGACGCATATACACCAGCTATTGATTCACAAGCTGCAGTTCCGGGAGTTGCCGTAGGTGATGATGCCTACCGCGCTCGTCCATTTTCAATTTCAATTACGATGCGACTCGATCCACTCACAGCAACAATGCTCATGATTATTACGAGTATTGGACTTCTTGTTGCTATCTATTCAATCGGATACATGCATGGTGACCCAGGATATTCTAGATTCTTCGCGCTCGTAGCCATGTTTGTCTTTTCAATGTCAATGCTCGTCGCCGCAAGCAATTTCCTCCTTGTGTATGTTTTCTGGGAGGCCGTTGGCGCTTGTAGCTACCTACTTATTGGCTTCTGGTTTCAAAAACCGGCAGCAGCCAAGGCTGCCAAAAAAGCATTTCTTGTGAACCGAATAGGTGACTTCGGTCTCGCAGTTGCTGTCTTCTTACTCTGGCTCACCTACGGAACCCTTGATTTTCATGATACGTTTTCTCCCGAAGGCACGATTCTGCCGGGTATTCTTGGCCAGACTCGTCTCGCTGATGTCGGCGGATACGTCAGTGGAATTGTAGGGACAGCAATTTGTCTTCTTCTATTACTGGCAGCCTGTGGAAAAAGCGCTCAATTGCCGCTGCATGTCTGGCTACCTGACGCCATGGAAGGCCCTACTCCTGCAAGCGCTCTTATTCATGCTGCCACGATGGTCACAGCCGGTGTATATCTTATTGCTCGTTGTGCACCACTTTATATGGCATGCCCCGGTGCGCTGGTAACGGTCTCAATCGTTGGAACTACGACTGCACTTGTTGCTGCTCTCATTGGAACTGTTCAAAACGACCTGAAACGAGTACTTGCTTATTCCACGATAAGCCAGCTTGGATATATGTTTGCGTGCCTTGGTACCGGCACGCTACTCGGATTCACCGCTGCAATTTTTCACTTGCTTACCCATGCTTTCTTCAAGGCTCTTCTTTTTCTTGGTGCTGGGTCTGTCATGCACTCCATGGGTGGCGTGATTGATATGCGGCGATTCGGTGGGCTCCGAAAACTTATGCCAATAACAGCAGTCACATTTCTCATTGGAAGTCTTGCTCTCGCTGGAATCGCACCATTCGCTGGTTTTTTTAGTAAGGATGAAATACTTGCCTCACTTCATTCAAAAGGGTGGCCGGCTGTCCACCACAGCGTGAACGATCAACACCATGCAACAATTCCAAAGATGCCATCACTGCATCCTCGTGCTGACACGATACATGATGTTGGATACCGAGAAATTTCCGAATACCGACAATATCCTAAGGATACTTATCTATCGGAAACAGTTGGTCTTGATGCACTCAATCAGCCTGTCGTCTGGCAAACTCTTTTCTGGATGGCACTTGTGACAGCCGGACTTACAGCCTTCTATACGTTTCGAGCTGTGTTCATGACATTTACCGGCCCCCTTCGAGTTCCTGCAGAAGCCGGTGACCACGCGCATGAATCGCCCTCGGCCATGACAACGCCACTGATAGTCTTGGCAATTCCTGCGACCTTCATCGGTTTTATCCTTTTCACTACAGACGGACTTGCTCACTTTCTGGCAGCAACACCTTCTTTTACCGCACCATCTGTTGTGAGTACTGCTACTGCCTCTGTCTTCCACTGGGACCTTGCTATTCAGGGCACGCTTGCAGCAGCTCTTGGTATTGTCATTGCAGCAGTTGGTCATCTTGGACGTCGTAGTGATGGACCTCAACTCGAACGTTGGCTCGGACCTTTCAGGTCGTTTTTAGAGCATCGCATGTTTATCGATCAATTTTATATTGCCATCGTCGTGAAACCAATCAAAGCTATTGCTTTTGTGACTGCACTTTTTGAAAAATACTGTATCGAACGTTCTGTACGACTCATCGCTCATCTGCCATTAGCACTCGGTGGAGTCGTTCGTCGTCTCCAGTCAGGATTGCTTCAACGCTATGCCCTTGCCAGCGTTATTGGTGTTCTGGCAATTATTGTGCTTTTAGCATGGCGACTATGATCACTATCTCGTCCACTAGAGGTTCAATGTTTCTTCTTCTGTTTTTGATAATTTTATGAATTTGCTCTCCCCATCAACACACCTGCTATTAGTCATCCTCATGCCTCTGGTAGGTGCTGGCATTGTCTGGCTTGTCTCAAGCCGTGGCCTTGAGGCGGTACGCACAAGTGCTGCAACCACAGCAGTGTTAACACTTGTCGCTACGGGCTTACTCATTCTGCGATATCTCATGAGCAGTGAAGCCTCAAGCAACCAGGTTTTTGCGATGTCATCTCTCCCTTGGCTTACAGGGGGCATGTTTGACATTCGCCTATCGATTGGGCTCGATGGCCTATCACTATGGCTTTTTGGATTATCCGCACTTCTCTCCGTCACTGCAATTTTTGTGAGTTGGGAAGCGGTGACTGAGCGAGTTGTGGGGTTTTACATGCTTCTATTGCTTCTGGAAGCCGCAATGCTCGGAGTTTTTGTTGCCCGTGACATCATTTTATTTTATGTCTTCTTCGAGTTCACGCTCGTGCCGCTATTTTTCCTTATCGGTATTTGGGGACATGATGAGCGACGGAAAGCCGCTCTAACATTTTTCATTTATACCCTTGCCGGGAGTGTCATAGCCTTCCTTGGCCTGATAACCATTGTTTTGTGGAATGCGACTCACACAGGCAGCGTTACATTTGATATCGATATGCTCACTACTGGACTTCGTGCGCATCCTCTTCCTATGGATGCTGATGGTGGATACTTGCAATGGCTTGTGTTTCTTGCGCTATTCATTGGCTTTGCCATAAAAGTTCCGATCTTTCCATTTCATACATGGCTCCCACTTGCTCATGTCGAGGCTCCAACTGGTGGCAGCGTTGACCTGGCAGGAGTCTTGCTAAAAATTGGTATTTATGGATTCCTCCGATTTTCCATGCCGATGCTTCCTGAAGCCACGGCTGTTGCTGCACCGTGGCTCTTTGCCCTCGGTGCCTTTGGAATTATTTATGGGGCTCTCGTTGCTCTTGTTCAACAAGATTTAAAGCGACTCATAGCGTACTCGTCGGTCAGCCATATGGGCTATGTTGTCATGGGGCTCTTTGCCCTTGAGCCAATTGCAATTGAAGGAGCCAATCTCCAACTTATTAATCACGGACTCTCTTCTGCTGGTCTCTTTGCGATAGTTGGGATGCTCTATGAACGTTTTCATACGCGTTCGATTCAGAGTCTTGGTGGTATCGCAAAAAAAGCACCTTGGCTGACAACACTTTTCATGGTGTTCACTTTCTCCAGCATTGGCCTTCCTGGACTTAACGGTTTCGTTGGGGAATTTTTAATACTTACCGGCTCTTTCCAAAGAGCGTGGACAGGCGTCTCCCCGGAATTCCAGCGAAGCTATCTAATTTTTGCCCTGATGGGTGTGGTTGGTGTTGTGCTGGGGGCATGGTACATGCTCTGGGCTGTAGAACGTGTATTCTTTGGGAATTCTAGACTGCCACCATCTCATTTGATCAACGAGGCACAAAACTCTCTCGACTTACGATGGCATGAGATCGCAGCACTTTCACCGCTTGCAATATTCGTTCTCTGGATTGGGATTACACCGGCGACATTCCTCGCACCACCTTCTCAGGCCATTCGTGCTGTGACATTCGCATCAAGCAATGCTTTCAACCGAAACATGCAGCCAACCAACCGTTCTTTTGGTACGGAAATGATTACAAAACAAAATAAGAGTGATTCTCAAATAGATTTACCCAAGATATTTTTAACTTCTCAAAAATAGATTCCCGTGAAGCAATAATGACAACGTCGTTTGAAACTTTTCTATTACTATCGCCTGAGATAACATTAGTCTTAGCAGCACTCATTGCTTATCTTGCTGCGGCTTTTAGTGGTTTCCAAGCAGGTTGGCTTATTGCGGTCACTGGTCTTGGTATAGCCATTTCACTCTCAGGCAGTCAGCCTGAGAGCGGCGCCACCATTTCGTCAGGCCCGATCACAATTGATGGATTCTCTTTTTATATACGCCTTCTGACATACACAGCTGGTCTCATGCTCGTCCTTGTTCAGTCCGGAGAATACTGGAAGGCAGCAGTTCAAGATGATGACGCAGAGCAAAGACGACGTATTACATGTGAAGAAGCAGGAACTTTTTTAATTCTTTTAGCTGGCCTTTCTCTTGTTGGACTGGCAAACGACCTAGTCCTTCTTTTTATAGGCCTTGAACTTGTTTCAATCCCGACGTACATCTTGTTAGCACTCAAAAGAACAGATACTGCTGGGCAAGAAGCCAGCCTGAAATATTTTTTTCTGTCACTCGTTGCCTCTGCGTTGTTTTTGTACTCTGTAGTCTGTCTTTATGGACTCGGTGGATCGACATCGTTACCAGCCATTGGCAACCAACTACAGTCACTAGGCTGCACCGTCGCGCCAGTAGCCGAGAGTTCTATTGCTGCTGGCATGATTACAGTCAGCATGGCTGCAGTGCTTCTACCAGTAACTCTTGGTATGGCATTCGCGGGTGCAACTTTTCGGATGGCGGCTGTCCCAATGCACTTCTACGCTCCAGATGTTTATGAAGGAACAAGCACAAGCAATACCGCATTACTTTCGACATTACCGAAAATAGCAGGTGTCGTCATGCTTTCCCGACTCATTGCGCTAGCCATACCTCCACTTGGCAGTCAGCAAAATTCTGGACCGGTCGCTGAAACCTTACTTCTCCAGTCATGGCAAGTTCTTGCTGTCATTGCTGCCATTACCATGACCGTTGGGAACTGTATGGCCTTGCTACAAAACAATCTACGACGACTATTCGCTTGCTCCTCTATAGCTCATGCGGGATATCTCCTGGTTGGACTCGCAGCATTGGCAGCGGCGGCAACCCCCGGACAGAGACCGCTTGGTGGAGAATCAATCGAAGAAACCGCTCTGGCTCTCAACGGGCTCGGTTCAACCCTATTCTATTTGGCTACCTATGTAGTTGCTACGATTGGTTTTTTTGGTGGACTTACCTACTTGGGACATCGCTGGCCTGAGTGGTCGACATCAAGTGACAAACAACCACAGCTTGAGGAGATCAAAACTGTTGATGATCTCAATGGATTATCATCAACAAATCCTGTCGCAGCATTTTGCCTGGCAACTTTTCTTTTGAGTCTTGCCGGAATTCCACCGCTGGCTGGCTTTTGGGGGAAACTTTCACTTCTCACCGCATCTCTCAGCGTCGACAGTGGCAGCGCTGTTTTTGGAGATCGAAAAGCCTGGTTTATCGGACTAAGTGTTGTCTTGGTGCTCAACGCCGCCATTGCAGCTGCATATTATCTTCGCCTGATTACTGCCATGTATTTCAAATCCACCGATAAAGGAGTACAGGCTGACGGCGGGCTTTCAGCAGGATTGGCTATGATAGTGTGTCTTATCGTACTTGTTTCGATCTCCATTCGTCCTCAGGGACTTTTTAATTCCGCCCTCCAGGCGGGTAACGCACTTTCTGGAACTATTGTTACCGAGACAATGGCCCTCTTCACAACAAATACGTCAACTACCTCCAATATTCTCACACGTGAAATAGAGAACGGAATTCGATGAACAAAACACCGACCCCAGAAAATATCCAAGAGTGCCTTGCCGACATGGCTGATCCCGAGTCAGGAAGACCACTTGCTGATTTGGGTCAGATTGGTGAAGTGACTGCACATGAAAACAAGATTACGTTGAACGTTGGGCTCACCACACACTCGGCTATTCTTTGGCAGCAATTTCGCGGACGGATTGAAGAGCGACTTAGGACTGCCTTCCCAGCTGTTCCTGATGTTCAGATCACAATAACTCCTCACGACAGGCCTCCCAATAAAATTGGTCAGATTGGCCTTGAGGCAAAAAGTGTCATTGCTGTTGGATCAGGTAAAGGCGGCGTCGGAAAAAGTACTATAGCGGTATCACTCGCAATCGGTCTCGCCCGGGCTGGAAGCAAAGTTGGAATTCTTGATGCCGATGTCTATGGACCAAGCGTTCCTCACCTCGTTGGACTCGAAGGTCGTCCTGCAATTCAAGAAGGACGAATTATCCCTCCTCAACTTGACCCTGGACAACCACACCAAGAATTACCTGCTGGCTTACGCGTCGAAACGATACCAATAATGTCGATGGGATTTCTCGTCCCACCAGGTGAAGCAGTTATCTGGCGAGGCCCTATGCTTCATGGCGCTATCCAGCAGATGCTTCGTGACACGGACTGGGGACCTCTCGACTACCTCATCATCGACATGCCTCCGGGGACTGGTGACATTGCACTAACCCTTTCTCAGGTCCTTCCACTATCAGGCGCTGTTGCCGTTTGCACTCCCCAAGATGTAGCACTTCTTGATGTGACAAAAGCTATTGCAATGTTTCAAAAAGTTAATATCCCAGTACTCGGGATGGTAGAGAACATGAGTTTCTTCTCATGTCCAGATACCAACAAACGGTATGACATTTTTGGATCCGGGGGCGCAAAACGTACTGCCAAGGAAATTGATATTCCGTTCTTGGGTGAGGTTCCCATCCAGATACCAATCCGTGAGCATGGTGACGCTGGGAAAACTGCTGCAAATTTTGATGATCCGCAAGCACGACCATATCTCGAATCAATTTGTGTTCATCTTGTGAACGGTCTGGCTGCTCGGCATGCTTCAAAACCACCGATGCCATCTCTGCCGACACTTTAAGACTCGATCCTGATTAATTCACTGTTGCTGTCAATTCTATTTTTTGGGCAGTTGCAGTGGCTCTCAGTAGTAGCAGGAATTTTATTTTCCTATTTTCAGAATAGTAAAAATACTCCAGAAAGGCACTGGTTGATGCCACTTTCTGTAATCACACTCATCCTTCTCATTCAAGCTCCCTGCACCGTGTTACTGATCTCGCTGATAGACTGTGGGCACTTTATCAACGCCATCCTTCAAGGGTTCGGCGGTATGACCTTCTTCACAATTGGTGCTTTTTCATACCACTGGTTGCCTCGAAAACCTCTACTGTCTCATATCGCTTTGGGTGGTCTTCTTGGTGGGCTCATTCTCTTCGGCTGGCAGAACGTACTTTTACACCGTTACTCGAGTACCTAATGGTGCATGTTGTTTTTTGTTCCGTGCGGTTGCCTGATCGTATTTGTGACTATCCTCAAAGTTGCCTTTTGGTATTGGGGGGACTCCAAAATAAAGTGCATCACAAACAACACCAAACACTAAATCTTATTTGCGCTGGACTGTGGTATATACTTTTCACGACCATCACCTCCTTTTTTTCTGCGATGGTATTCGATTGTGAAATTTGATTCTTGCTAGGCTTTCAAACGCGTGGCCAGCGACTAATCCCGACTGCTTCGTTCGTCGAGACCTTAAATGAGATAGCACCATGAAAGATGACGAGTCATTAAATTCTGATGATACTTTTTGCCAGGCTCAAGTTGATGTCCAGAAGATGATTGACCAACTGAAGGAGCAGGCAGAGTCACCTGAAGACGATAAATAAATCGACCGCAATATGCCCTTGTTGAAATGAAGTCCTTTCAATGGCTGCCTCACTCATTATCACCGCCTTTTGCCTGACCATTCTTTTTTTATTTCTGTGGCTCATGGCCTTCAAAGTCACTGTTATCAAAAAGATTTTGGGGGTATGGCTTTGTCTTGGCGTTTCTCTTTTTTCTTTTTTTGGTTTCCTTGCATCATTTGAACCTGGAAGTGGTCATGCGTACTGGAAAGCGGTTTATGGCGCTGTGCTCCTTTTTTCGCTAGTCATAATTTTCAGAATTACAGGTATGCTGAAATATTTCACTACACGGAGTACCACCTCCTCATCTAAAAACTTTTTGAACTGCTTATAGGACTGTCATGCAATTGAACTCGATACGTTTACCAACCGTTCTTGTATTTTTTATCGTGCTGTCATGCACTGGATTTGGAAATCTTCTAGCAAAACAGCCAAACATACTCTTTATTGCAGTTGATGACCTCAATCATTGGGTTGGCTATACAGGCAGAAACACACAGTGCAAAACACCGAATATCGACCGGTTAGCTGCTATGGGTGTCTCGTTCACTAACGCACACTGTGCTGCTCCTGCATGTGGCCCGTCAAGAGCGGCACTATGGTCAGGAATTCGACCACATTCTTCCGGCTGCTACCTTAACGCAGACCCTTGGAAAAACCATATCGCTGAGGGTCTCAATCTCAATGCACATTTAAAAAAACATGGGTACTACACATCAGCGATGGGCAAAACCTATCACTCGAGTGCAGGTGGCCTCAAAACCGTTTACGCCTCCGAATGGGACCAGTATCCACCAACACGGCGAGGGAAAAGCGCTGGGAGGGCTCCAAGAAAATATGAAGGCTACTACGAGCCGCTTGAAATTGATTTACAAGATGAAGACCTACCTGACTGGCACACAGTGGACTTTTGTATCGAGCAGCTCAAAGAAAAAAGAAACAAACCATTCTTTCTAGCCTGCGGCTTAATTAAGCCCCACTTACCTTGGGCGGTTCCGAGGAAATACTATGAACACTACCCTCTCGATTCGATTCGATTGCCTCCACATAAAAAAGATGATCTTGATGATATACCGGCAGCAGGCATTAAGGTGGCTGGTCCTGACAAAGATCATGCAAAGTTTCTTCAATCTGGACGATGGAAAAATGCAGTCCAGTCATACCTTGCAACGATTTCATACACTGACATGAATATTGGCCGTCTTCTTGATGCGTATGAAACAAGCCCCGAACGAGACAATACCATTGTTGTGCTATGGGGTGATCACGGATGGCATCTTGGAGAAAAACAGCATTGGCGGAAATTCGCTCTCTGGGAAGAAGCTACGCGATCACCTTTGATCTGGGTTGCTCCCGGTATCACAACAGGAGGAGAACGCTGTGATCACCCCGTTGATTTTTTGAGTATTTATCCAACGCTCTGTGAGCTTGTTCACGTGCCAACACCGAACCACGCCAAAGGTGCCAGCATAACGACTCTTCTGGAAGACCCGCGATCTGATTGGAATGGCGTTGCACTCACTACCCATGGTTACCGTAATCATGCTCTTCGTGATAGACAATTCCGTTATATCCGTTACTCAGACGGCAGTGAAGAACTGTACGATCATGTAAAGGATCCATACGAGTATACAAATCTTGCACATGATCCGGTAATGGCAGCGACGAAGCAGCGTCTGGCCGCATTTCTTCCCAGGGAAGACACCTCTCCTACCAAGCGGACTCGAAAGAAGCATACGAAAAACAGTAGTTGATAATTTGTCCTCGTTCAGTGGACTTTAGCGAGCAAGGAGCCGATATCAAAACATAGAGTCTCAATAGGCATCTTACTAGCCGTGGGACATTTCCTAGAAAAGGTGATGCGACTAAAACAGGTGATACGAATGGCTTCTTTGCCAAACATATTAACTCTACTCAGGCTCCACCGTTCAACGAATGGACTCACAGACGAAGAGCTCGACCTTATTGCCTCACGTGCATCGGTTATCACATTCGAAGCTGATACACCTCTTCACTCCCAAGAGAATCCATTCATTGATCTCCTGCTCATCATTAGTGGAGCGGCGCGTCTTTGGATACCAGGAGTGGATGATGTTCCTCATACAGTCCAGATCATTGGTCGCAGCCACCAATTCGGTCTCCTCGGACTTTTTCATGAGGATCAAAGTCCTATTAATGTCGACACGACCCAGAACCTAACTGGGTTAGCAATCAAGAGACAAGACGCCATTGAATTACTCAACCAGGTACCACGATGGCATCGAAATCTTTTCGGTGCTCTCGGAATGCGACTTCATCAAGCCTTTACGCCAAGACGACTTGGACATCGTCCACGCCTTGTTGCCATCCTGCATGCATCTGAAGAATATCGCCACCTCTCAACGACACTGATTCGTCGCCTACAATCTCTCGGTGAAGATGTTGCTGTTATTTCTGATCGTGAGGATACACGAGTCACTGCGAAACGCTCAATGAGCCTTCTTGACCAGCACGGCAATCTACGTAATCCAAATGAAGTTCGTTCAGAGGCATCTAGCTGGGCAACTATTGAACGATGTATTCTTGATATTCGACTCGATAAAAACATCGAATACCTCAATGAAGTTCTTCAAGATTCAGATACTATCTTGTGTTGCTTCGATTCAAATACTTCTCAAAAAACAGAGAGCCTTCTTTCTGAGCTTTCTGAATGTCATCCAGCTGCTCGAAAAAAAATATCTCTCGTGCGAATTCTACGGGGTACACAGCAGGTTGCTGACCCTCTGAAAAACATGCACTCAATCTGCCGTGGTGATTTTAAAATTCACTGGGATGGATTTGGCCAATCTCGTCATACCACGCGCAACAGCGGTATTGAACGCATTATTCGCAGTCTCCGTGGTTCTTCCATTGGGTTTGCACTTGGGGGAGGGGCGGCGCGAGGCATGGCCCATCTTGGAGTTCTCAGCGTGGTGGACGAAGAGGGCATTCCCATAGATTTTCTTTCTGGCACCAGCGCTGGCGCCCTTACCGGCATTCCATACGCCGCAGGATACGACAGTACATGGCTTATCGAAACATTTTCTCAAGACTTAAAACCAAGTAAACGGTATAAGTTTCTACCCTATGGTGATGCCTGGTATATGATTGGAAAATTCCGCGGGGGCGGTTGGGATGAGATGCTTCGCACACATCTTTTCAATTGGACTCTAGAGCAACTTCCTATTCCATTTACATCCGTCACTGCTGACCTTGTGGCAGCAGAACAAGTGCACCGATCTAGTGGAGATGCCGCACATGCAATTCTTGAGAGTATCAATCTTCCTGGAGTTTCACCGCCGATCTGTCAAAATGGGAGGGTGCTTGTTGACGGTGGAATACTCAACAATGTTCCAGCTGACGTGTTAGTGAATCAAGGAGCAACATTCATTATTGCTGTCGATGTGGCTGCTAAAATCGGACACATGTTTGCCGGAAATAATCCGACAACTCCTACTGATCAGATGAAGACACCAAACATGTTTCAAACATTAGGACGAGTTCGAGCCGCGCAAGATAGAAATATTCGAAAAATGGGTACTCAAGATGCAGATTTTACAATCGAACCCGATGTCTCAGCATTTCAACTGACCGACTTCCGGAATGCTTCTGCAATTGCGCAACAAGGTGTTGTTGCAACTCGTGAAGCGCTGCCTCAATTGAGAAATCTCCTGAAACAGCTTGACCCAGAACTTTTCCCCTATGCATAGCAGTTCATCGTGCCACTTCAAACGTCGTACCACTTCAAACGTAGCTCACTCCTTGACCACGAGCCGATGTGCCGCATGTCTCAGATACTTCAAACTACTGAAACAGAGATGCTATCTGTCTAATAATCTATTTCTTTCAGATTTCTCTTTAAATTCTGGTGCTACCTGCTCTGGCAACCAACTGCGTAATTTATTTTTTATCGTTTCGTGCTGAAGGTCATCGGCAAGATTCTGGAATTCATCAGGATCATTACGGTGATCGTACAACTCCTCCTCGCCATTCTCGTAGACAATGAGTCGCCAATCTCGACTTCGAATGGCATGATTTCCAAAATATGAGGACGTGATCGCCGGTTTCTCTCTCACAGTCCTTGGGTCCTCGAGTTGGGGGACTAGAGAAAGTCCTTCAAGATTTTCATTTCTTGAAAGACCACATAAATCGACAAGCGTTGGATAGATGTCAATCAGGCTCACTGACTGTTCACATGGCACATCAGGGAAAATTTCAGGTCCACTTATAAGCAGTGGCACACGAGTCGACTCTTCCCAGAGCGTTCGCTTTGCCCAATGGTTTTTTTCACCGAGGTGAAAGCCATGATCACTCCATAAAACAACATACGTGTTCTTTGCATATTGGCTTGCCTGCAACGCGTCAACCACAAGACCAACGCACGCATCAACAAAACTGATAGAGGCGAGATAGGCCTGCGTTAACTCTCTCTGTTTTCCATACTCCAGAACTTCAGCATGCGTTGGAGCAACTGCGTAACTATTAATATTCAAAAAGTTTTTTGGTACATCATCAAGATCCCAACGAGGAATATTCGGCAGATGAATCGACTCGATATCATACTTTTGAAACCAGCACGGTGGTACAAAAAGAGGTACATGTGGCCGATAAAAACCAACTGAAAGGAAGAATGGCTTCTTCAAATCACTCTGAAGAATTTGTACTGAATCAAGAGCCAACTGGTGATCAGCCATTTGTGCATTCTCTTCCGGGTACTCACCCCAATCCCAAGCACCGCTCCAGCTTGAAGGTCGATTCATTGCCTTTCGAGGACGTGGGCTTTTTTTTCTCCCGAGCGATTGATCGATTGCCCCGGAGAGTCTGCCAGTAAATCCATGATGAAGTACTTTGCCACCGGCCAGCGTGTAATACCCATGATCTTTAAAATACCGTTGTATTGTCGGCACGTCATGGAGGGCTGATAACTCCTCATACCTCGGACCAATCTCGTAACTGCCATGCGTCGTTGGAGCAGTTCCCGACATCACACTAATGCGTGATGGAGAACACACGGGTACCGCACAGTGCGCATTCGTAAAGTTTCTTGCTCGCGATGCAAGTGAATCCATGTTTGGAGTCGAGACATCTGGATGCCCTCCTAAGAATCCTGTCCAGTCATTCAGATCATCAATGCTGATCATCACCACATTTGGCTGATCCGCACCGTAACCTGGACGATCACTCAGAAGCACTACCGAAAAGAAACTCGCCAGCAATAAAACACAGCGATACATCGAACTTCTCCACGTTTAAGAAATGACACACGTTTCGTGGTTTTTACCAAACTACGTCAAGCTATTCTGGACACACTCAAGTCATACATGTGATGTCTCGCCACAACGCCTACAAGCCCACCTGCAGGCAAAGATTCAGTGACTTTGCAATCGTTGGCTGTGTCGCAAACGCATCATCGTTTGCAACCGAATAACCCTTGAGAGATTCAGCTAGCATACGTGTCACTGTTTCGGTTCCCGGGCGCCCAAAGAAATTGTGTAACTCATCAGGATCCTGCTGGTTATCGAAAAGCCATGGCCTGTCATTTACCGAAAGTATGAGCTTATATCGTGGATCGACTACACAAATCCAACTCGCCTTGGTTCCAGCATTACGAAGAAATGTATGCTTAGAAGTCGCCGCCGGAACTTCATCACAAATCGCGACTGACAAGTCTCTTCCTTGAAACGTGTCTACTGAATATTCATTACTAGCCAAATGAAGAAGTGTTGGTGTAATATCCACAGTACCGAAAGGCTGCCTATAGACTGAACCGGCAGGAATCTTCTTCGGGAGTCGTATGAGCATGGGCACTCTCGCTGACCCTTCATACGGATTACCTTTATTGAGCCGATCGTGCTCATAACAAAGATCTCCGTGATCCGATGTCATCATAATAATTGTTGAATCAAGCTTGCCATTTGCTTCCAAAGCATGAAGTAAACGTCCAATGTTGTCATCAAGGCATTTCACCATGCCAAAATATTGCCTCATTTGATCAGCTTTAAACGTTGTGTGACCTTTTTCACCACCCAACCACTTCGGCCCAATCACATCCTCAAGACCATACGTTCGCGGTGGCAGAAAACGAAGATGATCAAACATCGTGTTGTATGGGGCACGCACCGTATTTGGACCATGGGGATCTGGATAGCTTACCACTGCTAGAAATGGCTCAGACTCTTTTCGTCCAACAAAATCAATACAGCGATCCGTAAGAAAGTCTGTCGAAAAACTTTTCTCATCTGCATTATCTAGACTGTAGGAAGGCTCACCGTCTTTACCTCGAGCAGCAACATCTGCTCCTGAGTTCGTCAATGCAAACTTTTTCCAATGTCCTCTGTTGAACATATATTTTTTGTGACTGAAACCTCCGTCAATCTCAGGAGACCATTCCGGCTTCCCCTCACCACCGAGGTGCCATTTCCCAATGAAGCCTGTGCGATATCCAGATTGATTGAGCACTGAGGCGAGGGTTGGGATATCTGTTCGAAGCTTGTAGTTATTCGTCGGCACGCCTGTATTTTGTGGGTAGAGCCCCGTAATCATTGCTGCCCGACACGGTGAACAGACCGGTGCAGTAGCATACGCCCGAGTACAAATAACTCCCTCTTTTGCAAGACGATCGATATGTGGTGTTTCAACAATCACCCCCGGCCCCCACATTTCTGCTTGCTCTTTTGACAAATAATCTCGATAGCAACCAAGTGTTCGAAAATTATGCTCATCAGTAACAATTAACAGAATATTTGCTGGCTCTGCGGCCCTTAATTTTTCACAACTTGCTAGCAATAGAATAAGAATCAAAAATCTCATGGCCACTCCTTTTCGACTGAACACTTTCCATCGATTTATTATGTCTTTTTGGTGACCCCATAGTAAGCAACCTAAGTTGTCTTGTTGAGACTACCATCACAGTCTTTTCGATTGGAATGGGGTTGAGGGAACTTTCCCAGACGCACGTTTATACAATTGTGTGCGGAGTCGTTCTATTACATCAGAATTTCCTGAATCTGGACCAACTGCTAGATTATGAAACTCCATTGGATCGGCATGATGATCGTAGAGCTCAACACCGGCTTCTCCCTCTGCCCACTCCGTATATCGCCAACGATGATCACGAATACTACAGCCCATAACCGGTTGTGGCAGACGCCCATCGGCAGGACGCAGGACTTGCGTCACTGCGTAACCGTTCCATTGCGTACGTGGATCAACTAGAAGTGAACTCAGGTCCCGGCCGGGCAAGCCGCTTGGTGCCTGTATATTTGCAAGAGAGGTGAGCGATGGGTAGACGTCAATGAACTCAACCACTCGTCGACAAACCTGACCATTTCCAGCTTTGCCCGGAGCACGAATAATTAACGGTGCCCGTGCTGCCTGCTCAAAAAGAGTACGCTTCTGCCAAATTCCAAGATGATCTCCAAGATGGTATCCATGGTCACTCCACAGAACAACGACTGTATTCTCAGCCAGCTCTAATTGGTCGAGTGCATCAAGCAAACGCCCAACCTGTGCATCAACAAAAGAAACACAGGCGTAATAAGCTTGAGTGGCCTGAATCAAAACATCTTTTTCGAGTCCATAATCTGGGTTCGGACAATTGTGGGCAAAAGCTGCGATTGGTATATCTTCACGATCGTCCTGTGGAGCATATGGCAGCTGCAAATTCCCCGTTGAATAAAGGTCAAAATATTTCTTTGGGGCTATGTACGGTGTGTGTGGACGAAAAAACCCAACCGCAAGAAAAAAAGGGTTATCTGCATTTGATGCCATCAGTTGAATGGCTTCTGTGGCGATCATGCCGTCTGTCTGTTCTTCGTCACTTCCTTCTGCTGCAAGCCAACTGAGTGCCGCAGAAATTTTTTTGTTCGGCTCTGCATTGAAAACAAGGTGCTCTTCAGCGGTGTCTCGTCCTTTGGGATTGCCTACGTGCATCCACGACGGTGGATCATCAAGGCCATTGGTTCCTATTGAAGCTGGAACATTATAGTGATATATCTTGCCGACCCGGGCCACGTAATATCCCGCATGCTGAAATGCCTGCGGAAGAGTCACAACATCTGGTAATTCTTCCCGAAAGTGTCTATCTAGATCATATACCTTTATCTGATCTGGTCGCAGGCCCGTTAGAAGAGAAGCCCGCGTTGGATTGCAAAGAGGCAATTGATTGTATGCCCGATGAAAACATACGCCCCGTGCGGCGAGTCGATCGATATTTGGTGTTTTTGCAACTTGATCACCATAGCATCCAAGCGTGCATGCGAGGTCATCAACAGCTATGAACAAGACATTTGGCTTCGAACTTCGTACCGTTCCTGCAGCAACGACAGCATCACATACCAAAAAAAGAAGGACAAAGAGTGTCCCTATCAATTTCAACAAAATGCCCTCCCAACAAAACGCCCTTCCAGGCTCAAACTGAATTCCCCGCTGAGAGTAAGAAGACTACCAGTTTTCTGAACCTACCATGACGGCTTAGAAAAAACTTTTTCACATGCCCTTTTTCACTTAACCAGACAAGAGCATTAAGCATTCACGGACAACCACAATTCATTGGCAGACTTTTTGTCCAGAATCATCTCGCATAGCCCCGTAGCATGGGCTTGGATTCTTTCATGAATACTGTTTTGTGACACGTTACTTCAGACTTGCTAACGCCTTCTCAATCACAGCAAGTCCTTCATCAAGTTCTTCCTCTTGTATTGTCAGTGGCACAAGAAAACGAAGAACATTTCCATGCGTACCGCAGGCCATGAGAATAACACCGTGTTCGTATGCATAACGAACCACTGCTTGGGCTGCAGCCTTATCGGGCTGTTTTGTAACGGGGTCAGAAACAAGCTCAATGGCGCGCATTGGGCCGAGACCTCGAGCTTGACCGATACATTGAAAACGCTCAGTAAAAATTTCAAGCCTGTGACGAAGAATCTCTCCAATATTCCGAGCATGTGAAAGAACAGCCGGGTCTTCAAATCGATCAAGTACTGCAAGTGCGGCCGCACATGCTAATGCATTCCCACAGTACGTGCCACCAACTCCACCAAGACCAACTGCATCGATAATTTCAGCTCGACCCGTCACTGCTGAAAGAGGCAAGCCATTTGCTAAACCTTTTGCCATCACAACAAGATCGGGGGTGACATCTAATTGATGGCAAGCAAGAAGACTACCTGTACGCCCAAAACCAGTTTGAACTTCATCAAAAATTAGCACGACACCGTGCTCATCACACCATTGGCGAAGCATTTTCAAAAACGGTGATGGTGCCGGCACAAATCCACCTTCGCCAGCAACAGGCTCGATAATAACTGCTGCAACATTTTGTTCACCAATTTGGCCGCGTGCTATCTCAGCAAATGAATTAAATACTTCCCGACAAAAACATCGCTCAAGTGAACACTCCGTCACATGAGGACATCCTCCAGGGTCTCCCTGCACACCAGGCCATCGATAAAAATCGGGATAGGGCGCCCGATAAACCTCCGCTGGAAAAGGAGCAAAACCACTCTTATAGGGATGCGCTTTGGCCGTGAGTGCCATTGCCATATATGTGCGGCCGTGATAGCCGTGCTCAAAAGCAATAACTGCCTGCCGACCTGTTTTCACACGTGCAAACTTTATTGCATTTTCAACGGCTTCCGCTCCGGAATTTGCAAGAAATGTTTTGCAGGGAGAAGCTTCCGGCAAGAGTGCATTTAGCCGTTCTGCTAATCGAATATATCCTTCGTAAGCAACAACATTAATACTTGTATGAACAAATTTTTCAGCTTGTTCTGCAACTGCTCGCATGACGGCTGGGTCACGATGACCAAGGTTTGTCACACCAATACCACTTGAAAAATCCAAGAAGGTGTTTCCGTCAACATCGGTTACCACAGACCCCTCAGCATGAGCAGCTATCATAGGAGTTGTGTGAAACGGCCCTGGGGAAACATGTTCGTGCCTTACTTCCGAAAGCTCTCGCGAACGAGGCCCAGGTATTTCCGTTTTTAGATTGATAACCGACATTTTTGATAACTTTCCAAAACAGCTACAGACTATGGCACCAAACCTTTATATACGAACTCTATCGGCATTTTGTTCCTTCTATCCTCCGAAAATGCCCATACATACAATCTTCTCTTGGTTCCAAGACGTCGCACATGTCTGTCATAATGTAGAAATACTGGATTTCTGATTTCTTCAAGAAACAACCATTTCACTAGTAAATTTTATTGAAATGCCACGCAAAGTTATTTGTTCGCCTGTTATAAGGCAACGCACTTCGTCAAATAGTAGACTAGTAGCTTCATAAAAAGCATATTCACCCAAAGACCATGTTTATCGAACTTGAGCACACTCGAAATGACATGCACCCCCAACAACATCTTTAAGAAATACACCGGCCCGCGGTAAAGCATGATGGCATGATACAACCATTTCCTCAAAGACTTGTTCTTTTCGTCTGCATCATGATCCTTGGTGGTGTTTCTGGGGCTCAAAACGCCTCATCTCAAAACCTTACTACCTATCTTCTAGACCAGACGAGTGAGGCCCTTGCTGCACAGGTGAAAATGCGGGGTGACCCAATTCGTGGTGCCCTTCTGTTTCACACATCAAGTGCTGGCTGCATTAAGTGTCACTCTGATGGACAATCGCTCTCACCCCTAGGACCAAAACTCACTGATATCAATTCCTCAACCAAGCACACATATCTCATTGAATCTATTCTGACTCCATCGAAAGCCCTTCGGAAAGGCTACGAAACTGTTTCAATTGTCACCACAGATGGAAAAGTAAAAACGGGAATCGTGGCATCACAAAATGATACACAGATCGTTCTCCGTGAATTAAGAGACCTCCTACACCCCACAGTGATTCCACAACATAACATTGATATCATTGAAAGACTGCCGGTGTCGATGATGCCAGAAGGCCTTGTCGATAGCCTTCGAAATGAAGGGGAATTTTACGACCTCATGCGCTACGTATTCGAGGTTGTACACGGCGGTCCACGTCGCGCCTCAGAACTCCGGCCATCACCAGAAGAACTCGTCATTGAAGACGACTCAATAGGAATTGATCACGCTGGCATTCTTCAACACCTTGGTTCCCGAGACGTTAAATCTGGCAAACGAATATATCTGAGCCACTGTCAAAACTGCCATGGTGCAAACGGCAATGAACCGACAATGCCTCTTGCACGAGCCTTCGGAACCGAACCTCTAAAAAACGGTTCTGATCCATACAGCATGTTTATGACCCTCACCAAGGGGCGTGGGCTCATGGCGGCAGTGCAATATCTTTCACCAAAAGAGCGATATCAGGTTGTTCATTACATACGTGAAGCTCTGATGAAACCTAATAATCCACAGTACGACGCTATTGATACCGACTATTTGGCGGACTTACCAAAAGGTACAAGCCTTGGTGATCATACTGATTACAAACCACGCGACTTTGGCCCTGTTCTTGGTTCTCAAATAGGAACACGAGTCAATAACGCTCTGACCATGAAACTCGATGACACAACAACGGCGAGCTATGATCTGCATCGCATGAAACTTGTAGGAATCTGGGAAGATGGTTTTCTCAACTTACGTGAAACGCATCACTATCGTCAGCGTGGTGAACAAATGCCCCAGATAGAGGGAACACTGCTGCCGGGTCTCGACGGCTGGCAGTGGGCATATGCTGGTTCTTTCGACAATGCTGATGAATTCAAACCTCCTCGTGGACCAATTGACAAAAGATTCATGCGCTATGATGGCTACTCGCTCTATGACAATGATGTAATCCTGCGATACACGATCGAACAAAGAGCTATTCTCGAATCACTGCAGAAGACTACTACCGATTGTGGCCCTTGTATTACGCACACTCTCCATATTGAGCCCGGCACTCAACAACTTGAATTATCTGTAGCTCAATTTCAGGCGATGGGTTTGGATTCTGGAATCTATACATTCGACGGAACATCTCAAAAAAGCTTGCAAGTTAAAGCTTCGGAATGCGCGGCAATCATCACAAATGCCTCGACAAAAACAAAGTACTTTGTTGAATCAAAACGAGCAGGTGTGCTTGATTTAGGTACACCAGAGAGAACCGTTATGGTTCGGTTCCGCACAACTGAAGCAGGAACTCTGATCTCTTCTGCTCCCCCACATGGCACGTGGAAACCAAATGGTAAAACACTATTCCTTCGAGGTGACGAGGTTGTTTTTGATATTGGCTGGGTAGGTGCTCTCAGCGGAAAAGCTGATGTTCGTGACGGAAAGTGGCATGTCGCAGCGCTGGTCATTACTGAAGCTCAAACAAAGCTCTTTATTGATGGAAAACTTCTTGGGACACGTCAGGAATTCCATCGGCCTCACGCAAACGGACACGTCCTCAAAATTGGTTCCACTGCGACTGATTTTGGAGGAAATTTCCAAGGCGACATCGAGTGGGTTCGAATCTTCAAAGGGGCTACGCCTATCGACGAACTACCCACACTGGCAAGTACGAAACAACCTCATCCGCAGGTACCTTTTTTTGAATGGGATGCTGCAAGCCGACTGAAAAATGACCGACCCAGTGAGCCTAAAGATGCTGAGACCGTAGCCAGTGTGGCCGCACATGTTGTGGGTGACACTGAGAACCTTGTTTGGAGAGTACAGGACCACGGGCGACTTGTCCTTGAAATTCCTGCAGGCGTAGAAAGTAGAACAATTAAAATTGTAGTTCTCTCTGCCAAGGAGACTCGTAAAAAACTTTTTCAGGAGATTACTCGAGTAGGCAATCAACACATTGATGATCTCACAACCAAACTGAAAGGGAACTCTCGGCGGTGGCTCAAAACTATTCAACTTCGCGGCCGCCTAGGTGCAGATGTCAACGGGTATGCACTCGACACAATCCCCATTCCATTTCATAATCCATGGAACACATGGATGCGGACAAGTGCCCTTGATTTTTTCCCAGATGGACGAGCTGTTATCACAACACATGGTGGTGATGTCTATATTGTTTCCGGAATTGATAACACTCTCGATACTGTTCAATGGAATCGATTTGCAGCAGGTCTTTTTGAGCCTTTTGGAGTTAAGGTTGTAGATGAGAAAATATACGTGACGTGTCGTGACGGACTCAAACGACTCCATGACTACAACAACGATGGTGAGGCAGACTTCATTGAATCATTTTGGAACGATGATGATGTCTCGTGTGTTTTCCATGGCTACAACTTCAACCTACAAGTTGATGACGAAGGAAATTTTTATCTCGCGAAGGCTGGTCAACATACAAATCATCACCGGCCAGGAGCTATTATGAAGGTGCCTCCTCAAGGCGGAAAGGCAGACGTTGTCGCATGGGGCATCCGCACACCAAACGGCATGGGCCGTTTGGCTGACGGCCGATTTACCGTCTCGGATAATCAGGGGCCATGGATGCCAGCTGGAAAAATATCCGCTATTGAACCCGGTGGTTTTTATGGAAATATGCCCATCAATGCTGATCAGGATCATTGGCTCCGAGAAAAATATAATGACGAATTACCAAAAGATTTTGATAAACCATTTATTTGGATGCCACAAGAACTTGACAGTTCTTGCGGTGGTCAGGTTTGGGTTGATGATCCACGATTTGGACCTCTTACTGGCCGGCTTCTGCATTCATCGTTTGGTAAAGGCTGGCTTTACTACCTCTCGCTTCAAGACATTGGAGACCAGACACAAGCAGCAATTATCACATTGCCACATCAGTGGGATGCCGGTGTTATGCGGCTCCGTGTGAATCCTGCTGACGGACAGCTTTATGGGACAGGCCTGTCCGGATGGCAGGGTCCTGCAGGTGGAAAAGATGGGTGTTTTCAACGACTCCGATACACCGGCGAGACGTGCCGGCTTCTCGATTCAGTGACCGTGGTACCCAAAGGAATTGAGCTACATTTCAATTTCGATGTTGATCCAGCGAGTACCACCTTTGCGAACAACTGGCATGCTGAGATGTGGGATTATCTCTGGTCCAAGAAATATGGATCTGATCAATTTTCGGTACTTCACCCAGGCCAAAAAGGCCACGATATCGTATCCATTGCAGATGCTTTGCTAAAAGATTCACAAACAGTCCGTCTTGTAATCCCAGACATACACCCTTGTGACCAATTGTTACTTGAAGTTGAAACACGTGATCGAACAGGTGAGCCTTTTCTTGAGAAAGCTTATTTAACAATTCACGGAATCCCTGAAGAATCTGATATTGGCAACTAATTAAGTCACATTGACTTTGGAATCAATCGGCCTCACTTTCATACACGCAATAGCTCTATCAAAACTATAACAACACACTCTATTTTTAATATAAATAGATGCGCGTTGTATCAGCCAGCTGGAGGACCGGTTGCGGCGTGAAAAGCATGAGGCCACTTAGAGATCGCACCTCCGCAGACGCAGCACCAAGACGTGACCATTCTTGCCACCCACTAAACCCATGAACTCCTCGCATCGCATGTTGTTCTTGTGAGATTTCTGGCCAGCAATCGACAACACGCTGCCAAAGTTTATTGAGACAAGACCGCTTTACATGAATAGCATCTATTCCATACCACGATCCTGGCTGACGGAGGATTGTGACATGATGACTCTTTGATAAAGAAACAATTTTATTGTTTATCTGAAGTGACTGATCTTTGATTGCTTCGAGTGACTGCTGACATCCGGGCACAAAAATTGACTTTAGAATATGAAATCGCAGTGACCCTACAGACTGGATACTCTGAATTGGTAATTGTGTAATAACAACATAAAATCCTCGCTGCTGAAGACGAAAGACAATTTCTTCTATCCAGGCAGCTATCTGCTCTACTGAAAATCCATAAAGCAAATCATTTCCGATATCTGTAATAACTGCTAATCGTGTAGTACTATTTAAAGCATCACTGCCAGAGTACCGATCCAGTGATCTCCAAAGACCGCTTCCAAGAATTGATGGCAATCTCCGATTCCAAATACGGCTATTTGCACCATATGAACGACCGTGTCCGGCCCCAGCAAAGAAATCAATGGGCTTTGAAGTACCGCGACGACAGATCGTGACAAGCCGTGACAAGCCTCGCGAAAGATTACTGGCTCCCAGCGCTACAACGAGGGCTCGTTGTTGACTGCGTGCAGAAGATGTTGAACCACTTTGCACGACTTGCCCTTTCACCATAGTCTTCTGCGATTCGCAACCAGTCGTTGATAGCACCCCACACCGAGAAATCCGAACAGAAATATTAGGTATGTTTCCTGATGTTGATATGCCCAAAGAACCAGTGTGCCTGCAATGAGAAGACCAAAGAAATTTGAAATCTGTTCAGCAGCAGAAACACCACATACGTTCAAGCTCTCCAAGACAACATGCCCACCATCAAGGGGTTGGACTGGCAATAAATTAAGAAGTGCCCAACCAATATTCACAAACAGAAGGTGATATACAACGAGCCGTCCGAGAAGAGTCGGAATAGGCTGGCCTGCCGACGAAGATTCGTCTAAAAAATCGCCAATGATTGGTACTGATCTCAAGAATCCAGCATCGGGTACCCTATATCCGCATAGTATGAGTCCTGAAATAACAATGATAGCAAGACAAAGCTGGGCAACTGGACCAGCAGCTGAAACTATAAGTCGACGCGATGGATTCTTCAGGGACTGTGCAGACACCCCAGTTGGTACTGCCAGACCACCAAAGTGATAAAGAACAATGCGTGATGATTGTCCACAAGCAGCAAATGCCAAGGCATGCCCAAGTTCATGAACAAGGATGGAGCAAAAAACAACAATCACCCACGCAGCTAAATAAATTAATAGCATTCGAGTATCGTCGCCAGCAAGCGACTGAGATGTCCCCCAACCAAAAAGACCTACTGCTGGCCAAAACCAACCAGTCACTCGAACTGGTATTTGACCAATTCGGAAGTGAAAGTCAGCGTTGGTTTCTTGTGGCTCAGAGAGTAGCATGTTCTTATTATGCCGCCTGCTCCGCTTGCTGACCAGAAATAATTGTGCCAATATCAGATTGAGACAAACCACGTGTTGCAATCTCGAGTATAACTTTCGTGGCTCGAGATGCTGATCCGGGCTGCGCCACTTCACTTGCAAGTTGTTCCAATGCTGCCACTTTCTGTTCGTATAATTCCGAATCTGTAAGCCACTCTTTCACATGGTCAGCAAGTAGGGTGGAGGGATCTGCGACCGTAAGATACTCCGGGTATAGCATTTTTGGATCCGCATGAGGTGGTTGCCGCGGTGGCCAAAACACTGGATGAATTGCTCCAATTGGCTCAGGCATTGCCAAAAGATTAACAAGCGTAAAAGACTTACAATGCCTCGCCCAACTTTGAACGACATAGGCAAATCCTGAAAGTGAAAAGACCATTACAGACGGGACTCGTGCAGCGAGTAATTCCAGTGAAACTGAACCACTCACACAAAGAGCAACCGTCGCCTGAGGAATTATTTCACTTGTTTTGCCTGCCTCAACAACCAGTTGTTTTGGATAACATCCTTCCAAGGGACCATTCATTTGCTCCCTGATGTACTTTTCATGCCGCTGATGAAGAGCAGCAATGACAAACTTTGCCTGCGGAATCTCCTGTTCGATATTCTTCGCCGCAAGCAGAAGACTCTTTAGATTTGCTTCTATTTCCTGCCCACGGGAACCAGGTAACAGCAGTACAAAAGGATTTTCTCCTATCTGCTTTACTCTTTTTTCAGGGGTGTGGCGGACGTCAAAAAAAGGATGGCCGACGTACGTGCTCGATACACCATGCGAAATGAACCATTCGTGTTCAAAAGGTAATGCTGATAAAACGTGATCGATAAGTCGACGCATTTTGTGAATTCGCCAACTTGCCCATGCCCAAATTTGAGGTGGACAATAAAAAACAACAGGAATGCCGTGTCGTTTCGCACGCCATGCTAACCACCAATGAAATCCAGGAAAGTCGACAAGAACACAAACATCTGGTCGGTCATCAAGAAAGCTTCTCTCTGCTCTACGCGCTAGATCTACAAAACAATGCACTTTCGCTAGTACCCGAAAAAACCACATCACGGCTAGGTGCGTCATATCAGCAATAAGTTCACAGCCTGCACTCTCCATCTTTGGGCCACCGAGTCCGACACACACAGCCTCAGGACAATGATCCTTAATAGATTTACAAAGTAGTGCTGCGTGATGATCACCGGAGGGTTCACCAGCAGAAAGGAAAACTCGCATAGAAATATCTTGTAGTAGCTTTGGCAAAGTCGAGTCAGGAGTATTTCAGGTAACTCACTCGCGTTACAGATCAATTTTCTGATTTCTCAATATCGAGCCGGATTTTCCTGGGCTCCGGGAGCCCAACGGCAATCAGTGTGCCAAAGGCTATGAAGACCGCACCAGCAATAAAAAACGGGACACCTCCGAGTACATCAATGCCCCATCCAATGAAAGGAGAGAGGATAAATGGTATCGCCAATGCACCTCCTACAAGGCTGACGTATCGCGGTTGGAGCGAGACCGTTGGAGCAAGTTCAAGTGCATAATTACTGATGATACGGAGCATGATTGGGTTTAATCCGAGTGGTACGTACGCCAACCAAAACCACTTGATTCCAACCGGCAGTGAACACATTGACAAGCCTGCTACAAAAAGTGGCGTTCCTGCACAGCAGCCAAGTAGTCCAATAAGAACAACACGATTTCCACGTTGATCAGCAAGTGGTCCAACCACAAGACTTGCAAGACCCGTTGCAATATTCTGTACGATAATCCATGTCAGCAGTGAATGACTGGCAACTCCAAACCGCTCCCGTGCAAAGGCCTGATAATGCGGAAAAAGAATAATGGCTGCTGAGAATGATGCTGCCACTATAGAAAGCCGAACAAGCGCATTATCGTGGGAAAGCAACTTCCAAAATGAATGCTGACGAACAGAGACTGGAGTCTTATCACATTCCTCCGCCAAGACACTTTCTGGTTCTTTAAAAAAGAAAGGGATCGTAGCGGCTGCAAAAAAGAAGAAGCTTGTTGCCGCGAAAATTTTCACAAATCCATGAGGATCTTGTAGCCATGGCCCCAGTGCGTAAAGTGCCGCAATGATTGCGAACACACTGCCACTTGTCACACTCAAAACCAAAACTCGTCCCCGACGTCCAGCAGATATCAGTCGACCTTGCAGTGTTGCAACAAGTAGCTGATTGCAGCCATTAATTGCTGAAAAAACACCGTATATGCAAAGAAACGTGATTGCAAGAAAGACTGGTTGGTTTGTTGCAAGGCGAGACCACGCTACTGACAAGACAGCAAAACAAACAGCCAAGCCTGTTGTTGTTCCAGCTAAAAGCCACCGAATAGATTTTGTTCGTGAAACAAATGGAGCGACTAACAATGGAAATAGGCTTGTTCCAATACGGTTCAGAACTGGGAGAAAACCTCGCAACAAACCAGAGGGAATACATGTATCGAGAACAACCGGCATAATGACGGTCTCTGTTTTAAAAATCCAACCTATACGAGCTACTACCTGATACGTCACAAGGCAGGCAATGTTCCAGGGCTCATGAGCAATCACTCCAGAATGATATTGGCTCTTTTTGCCATGCTTTATCTGGGTTTTTTCGGATGAAATCATCTTATTTTCAAAGAGAAGCAACCGCATGAAAAGTGGTTACAATAGAGGCTTTCAGGAATCATGTCTTTTTATTCTAGCTCGTGTGGGAGTTTTGCTTCCAAACTGCTTTATGTCTGAAATAACTCATTACATCATGTGCTTACAAAAACACGGATTTTTTCCGACGACACGACGCACCCTGTCTTCTATTTTTCTATTCATTTTATTTTGTTGGCCTACCGGCTTTGTTCATGCCGATCATTTCGTTTGGTTTGGCACCTATACAGGTAAGACGCCTCGTGGAAATGGAATTTATGTTTCTCGTTATAATGAAATAACAGGTGAAATAAGCCAACCAAAGTTAGCAACCAAAGTAAAAAATCCATCATTCCTCGCTGTCCACCCAACGCTTCCCGTTGTCTATGGGGTCTCAGAAATTGCAGACTTAAATGACAAACCAACCGGTGGTATTATCAGCTTCATCGTTGACATGCATAGCGGCCAACTTACGCAGCAAAGCGTACAGCCATCACAGGGAAAAGGACCTTGTCATCTTTCAGTTGATGCAACAGGCAAGTCCCTCCTCGCAGCAAATTATGGAAGTGGTAGCGTTATTTGCCTTGGAATCACTGATGACGGAAGCCTCTTACCACCTGTAGCCACAAAACAAGATAAACCTGGTGGATTTATTCAACACGTCGGCACTGGCCCCAACAAAAGTCGTCAACGAGCTCCACATGGACACAGCATGAACGCTACTACAACGGGCAAATTTGCCATTAGCTGTGACCTTGGTGCCGATAAGGTATTTGTTCATAAACTCGATGTATCGGCTGCGGTGATAACACCTCACAATTCTGCTTCAACGCAACCCGGAGGGGGACCAAGACACTTCGCACTTCATCCTCGACTTCCTTTTGGCTATACGAATAATGAACTCGATATGACAGTCACTGCTTTTCACTTTGATGCCGCAGAGGGGAGGCTCCAAAAGATACACTCCGTCAGCACTATTCCGGATTCGGTACACGAACGTACGGGATTTTCAACTGCTGAAATCGCCATTCACCCATCTGGAAAGTTTCTCTACGTATCGAATCGTGGCCATGACTCAATTGCCCTATTTGGGATCAATGAGCAAAGCGGAAAACTCTCACTAAAAAGTGTTGAGCCAACTCGCTGCCAGACTCCTCGTCACTTTGCCATTGCCCCTGGTGGCGAACGACTTTATGCAGCGGGACAAGCATCCGGAACCATCACTGCCTTCACTATTAATTCTGAAACAGGCAAACTATCGTTCACCAAACGCATTCTCAAAGTTCCAAAACCTGTTTGTATCGTTTTTTCTCACCCAATTTCGTCCACACCGAAAAAACCATGAACATCTGCTTGCTAAAGTCAAAAATCCATCGAGCCGCCGTGACTGGTGCATCCGTCGATTATGAGGGGAGCCTTACAATTGATAGTATTTTGGCGGAGCGAGTCGGACTGAAAGCCTACGAAAAAATATTGGTTGGAAACCTAGCAAATGGTGAGCGGTTTGAGACCTATTGTATTTACGGTGCTGCCGGAAGCGGCGTGATTGAACTCAATGGCGCGACAGCGCACCTTGGCAAAATTGGTGATCGACTCACCATCATGTCGTACGGTTATTACTCTTCAGTGGAGGCCGTCGGGGCAAAGCCGGCTGTGCTCTTACTCGATGAATCAAATACAATTGTCCGTGAAAGTGGCACTGTTCATTGTTGAGTAATACGCATGCTGCCAAGGGTCATTGAAACCCTACCGAGGAGCTTCCTGCTTTCTGAGGAGAAGTTCTAGATAGCTTGCTGACTCAGGATTTTCCAAACCAAGCTCACGTGCCAGTGACTCGACACAATCTCGTGCAAGTGGCACTTCACCTTCTCCAGCAATGATTTCAAATTCAGCAAAACGTCCAAGGTCAACAACTGTATCAATCGCTACCTCAACGTCACTGCCATGCCAATGAACTCGTCCAGGAAGTCGTGTCTTAACCACCTCAAAAACCTGATGAAAGCCAAGCGACTCAAGTAATTCTGTCCACGCTAAAACAGTCGTCTGTCCTGTCGGTCCTTGCGGCATCACTCCTAATTCAATTTCCTGCCGGACTTTTGTTGATGTATCAACTCGTGGACCTTTCCAAGTAACTTTAACCTCATGGCCCACTTGCCGAAGCCGTAAAGCCTCGTCTGTTTGAGCAAAATTACGCATCGGATGTGAGAAATAGCGGTCAATTTGCTTCATACTATCTCGGAAACGAACTGTCATATTTTCCAGCCGCTCAATGAATCTTTCGTCATCTTTCAAATCAAATTTGAGTTCAACTTCGTACACTTGTAAAATCCTTTAAGTACGGTACTTCTAGACAGTCTACACATTCAGCACCCACAATGAATCTATGGCGATAACACAACACCAACGAATTCCCTTCATTCTTTTTCTTCTCTTAATTATTATTGGGATTATTGGGTGTGAACCGACCCAAAATCAACAAACTCAAGAACACATAGGAAAAATCGTTCCGGAAATCTCACTTGTTCCACTGGAAACCAGCGACGCAGCACTCGTACTTTCCGGAAAAATTACACTTCTTAATTTTTGGGGCACCTGGTGCCCTCCTTGCCGGCGAGAATTACCCGGACTTGCTCGGCTTTCGGCACGATTATCGAACGAACCGCGGTTTCAACTTATTGCTGTTTCATGTGGCGGTGGAGCACGTGACGATCTTGACCAACTACGTGGTGACACGGCAGCTTTTCTTGAGTCCACTGGGATCGAAATCTCTGCGTGGGCAGATCCATCAGGGGTAACGCGTTTGAAATTCTCTGAGGCATTCGGTTTTGGGGCATATCCTACGACGTATTTGATTGGTCATGACCAAAAAGTTCTTGCTATTTGGACTGGCTACTCACCCTCCGTTGAGACACAAATTGCACAAGCGGTTGCTCGTTCACTCAAGAATTTTTCGGTGATTGATCCTCTATAGGAGCAGACAGGAGTGAGCACATCCGTCGAACTTCCTCGCCGGGATATGCTGCATCAGTTATCGAGCTGGCTACTGCAAAGCGATTGAATCCTAACTGAATAAGCCGATCGATGTTGTCACACGTGATGCCACCAATTGCGAAGGTGGGTAAGTGTATTTCTTCCAAAACCTCACGCAAGAATGTATCTGTTGCAAAATCTTCAAATTTCTTAGTCTTTGTTGGAAAACAAGGACCGACTCCAAGATAGTCCGCACCAGCCAACACCGCCTGCTTCGCTTCCTGAGTAGAATGCGCCGTTCGTCCGATAAGAAACTCGTGGCCACAGACCTTACGAGCTAGCGAGACCGGCAAATCCGATTCACCAAGATGAACACCATCCGCACCCGCCGCTACAGCCACATCTACTCGGTCATTAACAACAACAATACACTTTTCCTCCATCGTCGACTTAGCATAATCTCGGGCTTGTTCCACAACTATTTGCGTCCGACAACAGAGCCGTGTGGTTTCAACTTTTTTATCACGCAACTGGATCATCCGTACACCGGCGACTAGAAGTTGGTTCACAAGACTTTGAAATTCGATTTCTGACTGATCAAGGTTAAGCAGGACACACAAATTTATGTTGGTCAAATTTTCATGACTTGCGATGATTGCTACACCCATGCGTTCAAGGCTATATATCCGGTATCGCAGTCGTTCAAATATTGCGGTAACAGCAGGTGCTACGAGCCGGCTACATTCTTCGAGGCTGCGAATTGATTGACTTGCCCGAGCAGCATTTGCAGCAAACACATGCTTAATTTCAGTCCGGAGTGGTGTCTTATCAACCTTGTTACGAACTCCAACATCACCGGAAACGTCACGAAGCCGTATTCGTGCCTGCAGGTCGTCTCTTGCAAAAGCAACAGCAAGTTCGTGCCGGATCGCTTTTGCTTCTTGTGAAAGAAAAGCATCGTTTAAACCAAAACGAAGAATGTCTTCCAGCACGCGGACTGCCTCCGCACTGCGATTCGCTGAGGCATCAAGTGTTCTCCAAATACCCACTGCTGCGCCGTTTCGCTCAGACTTCATTTCTTCCATTTCTGAGTTTTCTCCCTCAAGACTCGCCATTGGTCTGAGTCTAACTGATCTCTAAACTCTACTCAGGCTATTTCAGTTTGGATCGTGATTTTGAAAGGTTCGTCGTTCGTGTCATTTCTTCGCTCACTTACACTTCTTTGGCCCGGCTTGCCTTGGGCATGGCTTCGAGGCAGTTGGGCCGGTCTTATATTAGCTACCGCTTTTGCCATCTGTCTGAATCTTTGCATCATGACTGCTTGGATTTGGACTGATTTTATTGAACTCGAGATGACTTTTGGTATCTGGGCTGCCACCGCTATTATTTGGACCGTGTCAACCGTCTCGGCAATGTCCACGTTCCCACAACCGCTCATGAATTATCGAGATGACGTTACTGAAAAATTATTTATTGATGCTCGGGACGCATACCTTGCGAGAGATTGGCTACGTGCAGAAACAAAGCTACAGACAATACTAAATCTTTCACCAACAGATGGTGAGGCACAACTCCTTCTTGGCACGCTCTTACGAAGAGTTAGCCGGTTTCAAGAAGCACGAAAAGCACTTGAGAGGCTTGCTCGTAGTGATGCTGGAAAGCTCTGGGCGCATGCAATTGATCGCGAACTCTTATTGATAACACAAAAAAACCAGGCACACCCTGAAGAGACCGATCATGATCTGGCTGAAGCATCACATCTAGGTGCAAACCACCAAAAGGCGGCCTGATCCACAATCAAGCGGATGGGATGCGGGGGCATAGTGTGCCGCGGACGATTGAATCCTCCCCGAATGGGTAATCAAAATGTGTCTCATTGGCAAACTTTTGACAGTCCGTGAGCGATTTCTGTACAAACCTTCGTGAAACTCGAAGGTGCAGGAGACAGTAACGCGAGCTATCCCTACAATAAAGCGATGAGTTGTTAATGAACAGGGATTTTGAGCAGCTAATTTTTACTGTAAGTTGGCGTAGTTTTTGCACTGTTTATTAATGTAGATGAGTTTGGGTTTTGTTTCTGCCGGAATGGCAGGGTCATCGTGCGAGTCGCGTTTAGTAGTCACAAGAGGAAGTTTTATGTACGAACGTTTTACAGATCGTGCTCGTAAGGTAATGCAACTGGCCAACCAGGAGGCTCAGCGATTTAATCACGAATACATCGGAACAGAGCATGTCCTACTCGGCTTGATCAAAGAAGGCAGCGGTGTTGCTGCAAACGTGTTGAAAAATCTTGATGTTGATCTCCGCAAGATTCGGCTCGAAGTGGAAAAACTTGTTCAAAGCGGGCCTGATATGGTCACGATGGGCAAATTGCCGCAGACACCACGTGCCAAAAAAGTCATTGAATATTCAATGGAGGAAGCTCGAAATCTTAACCATAACTATGTTGGGACCGAACATATTCTGCTTGGATTACTTCGTGAGCAAGAGGGTGTTGCTGCTCAGGTATTGATGAATCTAGGGCTCAAACTTGAGGACGTCCGTGAAGAGGTGCTCAATCTTCTTGGACACGGCATGGATGAGGGCAGTGACCGATCTGGCATGGGCGGCCGTCAAATGGCTGGTGCTGGAGGCGGTGGCAGTGAAACTCCAACCAAGAGCGGTAAAAGTAAAACTCCGGCACTTGATTCGTTTGGCCGCGACCTTACCGAACTCGCCAAGCAAGGAAAGCTTGATCCGGTTATCGGCCGAGAGAATGAGATTGAACGTGCTATTCAAATCCTCTGCCGACGAACAAAAAACAACCCAGTGCTCATAGGTGAAGCCGGTGTTGGAAAAACTGCCATTGTTGAGGGATTCGCGCAGAGAGTAATTGAGGGCAATATTCCTGAACTTCTTGCAGAACGAAGAATTGTTGTCCTTGATCTAGCCATGATGGTCGCCGGCACAAAATATCGGGGGCAGTTTGAAGAGAGAATTAAGGCTGTGATGAATGAAGTCCGCCGAGCAAAGAATACCATTCTTTTTATTGACGAACTTCACACACTTGTTGGCGCCGGAGGAGCAGAAGGTGCGATTGACGCATCAAACGTTCTCAAGCCAGCACTTGCTCGTGGTGAAATCCAGTGCATTGGAGCAACCACGCTGGATGAGTATCGCAAATATATCGAAAAGGATTCTGCGCTCGACCGACGCTTTCAACTCGTCATGGTAGAGCCAGCTTCGAAAAAAGAAGCTATCGAAATCTTAAAAGGGCTTCGAGACCGCTATGAAAGTCATCATAGAGTTTCGATTACTGATGAGGCACTCGAAGCGTCCGTTGAACTTGCTTGCCGCTACATCACAGGGCGTGCACTGCCTGATAAGGCAATTGATGTGATTGATGAAGCCGGAGCAAGAGTCCGTCTTAAAGCAATGACTCGCCCGCCAGACCTCAAAGAGATTGATGCGGAAGTAGATCAGCTTAATAAGGAAAAAGAAGAGGCCGTTGCTAATCAAGACTTTGAAAAAGCTGCTGCACTGCGAGATCAGGCTGACAAGTTAAAAAAGAAAAAACAACAAATGACCAAGGAGTGGCGAGAAAAATCTCGTGAAGCCGATGGCGTTGTTGATGAGGAAGTTGTTGCTGAAGTTGTTTCAAAAATGACTGGCATTCCATTGACTCGAATGACGACCGAAGACAGCCAGCGACTCATGCAGATGGAAGACTCGCTTCATAAACGAGTTATTGGGCAACATGCGGCAATCAAAAGCATTTCCAAAGCAGTCCGCCGAAGTCGCTCCGGACTCAAAGACCCAAAACGACCGATCGGTTGCTTTGTTTTTGCCGGCCCAACAGGTGTCGGAAAAACCCTGTTAGCCAAAGCACTCGCTGAATTCATGTTTGGCGATGACGAGGCGCTCATAGCGATTGATATGAGCGAATATATGGAAAAACACAACGTAAGCCGCCTCGTTGGTGCCCCTCCAGGATATGTAGGGTTTGAAGAGGGTGGTCAACTCACTGAAAAAATTCGTAGGCGACCGTATGCTGTTGTTCTTCTAGATGAAATTGAAAAAGCCCATCCAGATGTTTTCAACATGCTGCTACAAGTGATGGAAGAAGGGCGTCTCACCGATGCCTTCGGAAGAAATGTTGACTTTAGAAATACGATTCTCATCATGACGACGAATGCAGGTGCTGAGGCGATTAAGAATGAATCTGCCTTTGGTTTTCAAAAACCAGAAGATGATAGTGGTTATGAGAGCATGAAAGGCCGAGTCAACGAGCGAATCGAAAAAGTTTTTCGTCCTGAATTCCTCAACCGCCTAGATGACTTGATTGTTTTCCATCACCTTACTATCGAAAATCTTAAGGAAGTTATTGATATCGAGCTCGCAAAGGTACGGGAACGACTACTTGAACGCGGCCTCAAACTAGAGTTAACGGACGAATCCAAGAAGTTTCTTATTAGAAAAGGATCTGATACGGATTTCGGGGCGCGGCCTCTTCGTCGAGCTCTTGAAAACTACATTGAAGACCCGGTTTCTGAAGAACTCCTTAAGGGTGAATTTGAGGGTAAGGACACCATTCAAGTGGACTGCAAAGAAGTAGCTGGTAAGAAACAACTTATTTTCAAAGGGACTGTCACTGAAGAACCCGTAGCTGCTGGATCTTCAGAAGAGCATGACAGTTGAGAAAAGGTGTCGTAAGGGATTTTTTGGTAAAAAAACATGGACGAACTGTTTGCTAGCCCAAAATTCTTAAGGCACGATAATGCTTATTTTCAAAGGGAACCCACCACGGCTGCCCTTTCTTCGTGCGGTTGAATAGCACGAGGGCTACCTGCTCTGAACAGCGATGCCTTGGCATGATCTAGGCTGAATTTATTCTGAACAATCAGAAAAATATCACCAAATCAAAAATGGGGTCTGATCTTTTGAACACGACCCGACACCACTCACTGCTGAAAAAGTAGTGTATTCGAGGCTCATTCAGCCATTTGTATCGCTGGAATCAGAGTTCTCTAGTTTTCAAATTCTTTCAAAAGCCTGCAGATACCGTAACCCTCCCCTAAACGGCTCAAGGTGCCTGATCGTTCGAGCCGATCTAATCGATAAGGAGCGCTGCCACTGCGGCGAAAGTCTGTTGTTATGAATCCAACTGTCACATCACTACCGGAAAATACCGCTGACAATGTCACCGGTTGGTTTGCAAATAGAGTCGCCGATGTTGGCGACATGGCAGTGACAATGGTTGCTGGCATTGGTGATGTGACCCTCTTTGCTTTACGTACCGTTGGTTGGCTATTTGCCCGACGCCAACGACGGGATGTACTCATGCCAAGCTTCTACCAGATTGGAGTTTTATCACTGCCAGTCATTGCATTAACCGGGCTCTTCATCGGCATGGTCTTAGCAGTACAAAGTTACGCTCAATTTAAAGCCCTCGGCCTTCAGACCCGACTCGGTTCTGTCATCAATCTTTCACTCGTTCGTGAACTTGGCCCAGTACTCGCAGCAACTATGTTGGCAGGCCGAGTGGGAAGTGCCATGGCGGCAGAATTGGGCACAATGCGAGTCACTGAACAAATTGACGCCCTTGAAAGTATGGGTGCGAATCCGATTTATTATCTCGTTGTGCCCCGCTTCCTAGGGTGTCTGGTACTCATCCCTACTCTTACGATTATGGCTGACTTTATGGGTGTACTCGGTGGTTACGTTTATTCAAATGTCATTCTTGGTATTGACTACCATCATTATTGGGCGAATTCGCGTGCCTATATCGACGCCTTTGATTTTCTTATGGGGATTTTCAAAAGCTTCTTTTTCGGCGCTGCTATTGCTTTGGTCAGCTGTCACCACGGCTTTCATTGTGACCATGGTGCACAGGGTGTAGGTAGAGCCGCAACAAATGCGTTTGTCCACTCATTCGTACTCATTCTCATACTTGATCTTTTTCTCGGCATTGGCCTCAACAATGTACAGGACTTCATACGACCTGACGGCCCGAGAAGCCTTCTTTAAAAAAGTTTTATAGAAAATATCACCGATGAATGCACCTGTTATTGAAGCACCACCACAAAAAACAATACCAGCAGGCCCACTGCTTTTCATTGATTCACTTTCGGTATCATTTGGCAACCAGCACGTGTTACGCAATGTGTCTCTCGAGCTTACTTCTGGTGAGACTCTTGTCATTCTCGGTGAGAGTGGATGTGGAAAAACAGTTCTCCTGAAGACCATGATCGGTCTCATAAAACCGACTGTGGGCGACGTGCGATTTGAAGACACATCACTAGCTTCCATGACAGAACGGCAACTTGCCCACCTCCGCACACGATATGGTTTCGTTTTTCAAGGAGCTGCCCTCTTCGACAGTGCAACGATAGCTGACAACATTGCATTTCCTTTGCGGGAACATACCCAGCTCAATGAGGAAGAGATTACGAAGATTGTCACTGAACTCGTAGCTGACGTTGGCTTGCCGCACGCCGTGTTATCAAAAAAGCCTGTTGAGCTATCAGGTGGTATGAGAAAACGTGCCGGTCTTGCGAGAGCCCTTGCCCTAGACCCTCACTTAGTCCTTTATGACGAGCCCACTACTGGGCTGGATCCGATCATGAGTGACGTAATTAATGAGCTAATTTTACGTGTTCATCAGAGACCAGAAACAACGAATGTCGTTGTCACTCACGACATGACGACTGCACATAAAGTTGCTGATCGAATCATAATGCTCTACCCACTTTCCCGTCTCAAAGAAAATGAGTCACAAATTATTTTCACTGGTACACCGGAAGAACTAGACACCTCTACAGACCCACGGGTCCGACAGTTTATTGAAGGGAAGGCCGGGCAACGCCTTAATGAACTTCGTGAAGAGCAGACACAGAACCAATCTGTTCTCTCTGTCACTGCTAACGATCAGGAGAACGATCATGAATGAGCGAGTAATCCAATTTCGTGTTGGCGTGATGGTCTTAGCGACTGCAATTATCGCAGGCATACTTATCGTTTTATTTGGGGACCTACCAAGCCTCGTGCAATCGACATATCCAGTCCAAATGAACTTCACAGAAGCCCGAGGGGTTTCAAGTGGAACACCGGTTCGGAAAAATGGCATTCTTGTCGGGCGGGTGAATTCTGTCATGCTTGATGAACGCGGTGGCGTGAGTGTGGTCGCCCAAATAGATTCGTATGTACCCGTCTATCGTGATGAAACACCACGTGTTTCAAGTACGATTCTCGGTGACGCGGAAATTGAGCTTATCGCCGGAAACACTACCCCACCCCGCCAGCGCGTAACAACGGATGAAATTCTGCAAGGTGGTGCTTCAAAAGATCCTCTTGAACTATTTTCAACACTTGAGCCAAAGGTCACTGCTTCACTGGAGTCACTTACTCGCGCAAGTGATGCCGTTGCACTTCTTTCTGGAAATATCGAGAAGATTTTCATGAAAGAAGATATTCAAATTGACCAGACTGTGAAAAGATTGGATGCAGCGCTAGAGACTTTCACAACAGCGATGAACAATGTAAACGACATTGTTGGGGACGCCGAAGCTAGACAAAAACTTAAAGACTCTATCTATACCTTGCCTGATGTGCTTGTTGATCTACGAAATTCTGTTGGAGGTATTAGTGCGACCATCGAGACTGCTGATCGCAACCTTCGACACCTAGAAGGCTTTTCAAAACCTCTTGGCGAACGTGGAGCATCAATGGTACAAGGAATTGATAGTGCAATTAATCGTCTTGATACTGTACTCATGCAAGCAGCCACCTTCACCCAAGCTCTCAACGAGTCACAAGGAACGCTTGGCAAACTGGTTCGTGATCCACAGGTTTACAATGACCTATCACAGGCGGCCAACAACGTAAATCGCCTGACCCAGGATCTACGGCCAATTATTGATGACGTGCGTGTATTCACAGATAAAATTGCGCGACACCCAGAACAACTTGGCGTCCGGGGAGCACTTGATAGAGGACCTGGACTTAAATAAAAGTTTTTGGGACGCTTTCTGCGAACTCACAACTCAGGGGCATCATCTTTGTTATGCCCAGGATCAAGGGGCACCCCATCAGTGTCTGATGGTCGACCTTCTGCAATTTTGTCAAAGCCGATTCCACGAAGCCGATTACCGTATCGCTCCATTAACCATGGCATCGTTTGTTCAATCGTATCAGGTTGCAACAGAACAAGGTCTCCTGGTTTCACCGAATCAAGAACCATCGCTGCCGATGTTGCCCAATCGCCCCCAGACTCAACAACTGCCCGACGCTCTGTCTGTCTCGTTCTTGCAATACCCTCAGCAATAAGTCGTGTTATCTCTCCCGGACTCCGACCTCTTCGGTAGGCATCCTCATAAATCACAATACGATCAAATGTCCTGCCCAGAAGTTCTCCCTGACGAAGGAGATCTTCATTCCGACGATCACCAGCTGCTGAATACACGGCAGTTCTTTGAGCTGGTGGCAGTTTTTCAAGCGTTTTACAGACTTGCTCTAACGACGGAACATTATGACCATAGTCAACAACAACAGTAGCACCATCGAGATCGAGCAGATTGAATCGACCGGGACTTCCCATTGCTCCGTTTGAAAAGCTTTCAAGTCCAAGACGAACCAATTCGAGTGGAATACCAATACTCCATGCGGCTGCAGCGCAAGCGAGCGCATTCTCAACCTGAAATGAAACCAAACCATGATGAACAAGTGGGACTTTTTCTAAGCTTGCTAAACGAGTTTCACGAGGTCCATCACAAAGCACAATCCATCCGTCACGAATTGTTGCCCCAAGGCCACCTGACGCCAGATGCTCAGCGAGGACGGCCAGCTCTGGATCCAGAGCAAAATAAATCACCCGACCACGGCACCATTTTTTCATGTCGACAACCAGTGGATCCGCTGCATTAAGGACTGCAGCACCTGTGGACCGCACAGCGGCAACAATAGCCCCTTTCACCCAGGCAAGCTGTTCCGGAGTATCTATTTCGTTCAGACCAAGGTGATCTCCTGAAGCAATATTGGTCACAACGGCTACGTCACACGCATCAAATCCACACCCTTCTCGCAGAATTCCTCCCCTCGCTGTTTCGAGCACTGCTGTCGACACATTCGGCTGTGCCAGTACTCGTCGTGCACTTGCTGGTCCGCTGCAATCCCCTGTGTCTAATTGCCTGTCACCCACCCACACGCCTTCAGTACAGGCAATGCCGACAGTTGCACCACCTGTTGAAGCAATATGAGCTAATAGCCGTGTTACTGTCGTCTTGCCATTCGTTCCAGTCACTGCTGCGACAGGTATCCGGCCATCATCCTCTGTTTTGAAAAGTGTACTGACAATCGCCGAACCAACGTCCCGAGACTCTCCAACCGTTGGCTCTAAATGCATTCGAAGACCGGGGCATGCGTTAATCTCAACAACACCTCCATGCTGTGACGATAACGAGTGATCAATACGTGTCGCCATAATATCGACACCGGCGATATCAAGCCCAACAACACGTACGGCATCAATTGCTAGTCGTACTGTGTCGGGATGAATCGAATCTGTAACATCCTCAGCAGTACCTCCAGTACTAAGATTTGCATTTCTACGAAGGATGACCAGTTGACCACTACACGGAATTGCATTTCTTGCAAAGCCTTGCTCACGGAGGGCATCCTCTGCAGCAGCATCGAGGCATAGATGTGAAAGTGTTCCTGCATGATCAGCACAACGACGAGGATTTTGGTTCTCTTTGTTCACGAGTGCCTCAACCGTTGAAATACCATCACCGATTACAGAAGGAGGGAGACGACGGGCCGCGGCCACGAGTACATCACCGACGACTAACAGGCGATAATCATCCCCTGCGAGACAACGTTCAATAACAACCTCATCCTCTTCCGAAATCGCCACATTGTATGCTCGGTAAACCTCATCCTGAGTTGTTAAGCCAACTGAAACACCTCGACCTTGATTGCCACAGCGAGGTTTTATAACTACTGGTAAACCAATTTCTGTAGCGACTTGCCAAGCTTCTACAGCAGAGAATACGGGCTTCCCTTTCGCAACTGGGACACCGGCTTCTTCAAGCAGAAGACGAGTCAATTCCTTATCTTGTGCGATTGTCTCACCAACAACTGATGTCTGGTCAGTCTCAGCTGCAACTATACGTCGCTGCTTCGACCCAATACCAAGGCGGACCAATGAACCCTCATTCATCCTGCGTACAGGTATATCCCTTCGTTGTGCTGCTTCTACAATTGAACGCGTGCTTGGACCAAGTTGTTCGAGAAGCAACTTCTCTCGTAAATTTTCGACAGCGTGCTCAACATCAAAGCTCTTCCCTTCAATCGCCGCAGTCAGCAACCTGTGTGCCGCATGCAAGCAATCAATTGCAAAACGTTCTTCCTTGTATTCGATAATGACGTTGTAGACACCACGTTTTTTTGTTTCTCGCGCCCTTCCATACCCAACCTCTGTGCCGGCAAGCGTTTGAAGTTCAAGCGTGACATGTTCGAGCACATGGCCCATCCATGTACCGGTTCGTAATCTTTCAAAGAATCCTCCTCGCTCACCAATCGAACAACGATGTTCGATCATGCTGGGCAACCACTCCATCAATCGCTCGTTAAAGCCGGCCAACGTATGCGACGGATGCTCCTCGAGCCATCCAAGGTCAACCCGAACTTCAAGAACAGGAAATCGAGCCCACTGATTCGGGCCCTGAAGTACTTTGATTTTCTCAATATGCATAAGCGGAAACATCCATAGGAGAAATTTTCAAATCTGATGATGATACCGAGTGAGTCGAATACGTACCGCGAAAAAGCGGGTGTTCTAAACACAGTACTTAGCGGCAGTGGCTAGTCTACAAAAGAGCTTTCATAATACAGTTAATTCTGACTCCAACAGGACACTTTTCCACACTGACGTGATCTAAATATTCGTTACACAAAACAGAGCCCACGTCCTCGCACCAACCGTCCTGAAAATGCTTCCGAATCACGAATAGTATGGCACGATCTTGTTACAATACTATTTAGAATCTCATTTCCAAATAATTTTCCACAGCATATGACTATTCCAGAAGACATTGACCATTCTGGCGAACTGTATTGAAAAAGTCCCGGCAAGCCACTGTTTTGAAGGGAAATATTGATAAATACGTCGGAGTACAACAATCTCGATAGGATACCACCAACTGCATTTTGCATACCGAAAATGCATCGCTGCGTTGCTGCTGTGGCACAAAATAAGATTTTGATGGCTCTAGACTCACTTTTTCTGCCTGATTTCAGTACTCTCTCAGATTGTTCCAGCAATTATTGGGAGCATACTTTTATATTCCAACAATTGGTGCCTGTAGGTTTTTCAAACTATTTGAACATTCTGGTGTGTAATTTTTATACACACGAGGCTATCAATCACCTCTTTTTCAGTAGAGCGTGTTCTCGCGTCTTCGGTACAAACTAAGAATGGCATCAGCCAAGCCTTTTGATAGCATGATCCCGAATCCACCAGAAACTCTGCTGGCATGCTGTCATATAAATCTTGATGAGCAGGCAAAGTTTGGCTCCGGCTGGCTAGCAGTCACTACCGAAGTATTGTACTCAGGAAAAGGCCCACTGCCTGCGGACCAAACTGCGATTGATGAACTTCAGCAAGTCGCACAACATCAATGGTCCATTCAGAAAGAATTGCACCTCACGCTCACAACTCGCCCGACAATTGGCCAGCTTGAGCTACGTGCAGGTAAGGAGGTTCTTAAGTGCTGGAAATTTAGTGCCGGAATAACACCAGAGGTTGAACGACTAAAAGATTGTTTCGAAACTCAATGTGAGCATTTCTCGCATGGGGAAAAACAGACTTTCACGCGGAAAAAAAATACTCGTGTAGCTTCACATAAAGCATCAAAAAAAATATCCACGGGATCATTAGCTGCACTCATTCGAGTCCTTCGCTTTGCTGCTCCATATTGGCGGGTGGTTGTCATTGGCACACTACTCGCTTTGGGCACGACGTTTGCCAGCCTGGTACCTCCATATCTTACGATGCCACTCGTCGATAAAGTGCTCATACCACACCAATCTGGGGAGCACGCACCCCTGGGGATCGCTGTACCGTACCTAGCTGGTCTCGCTGCAGCAGCCGTTGTGGCTTCTCTTTTAGGCTATGGCCGAACATGGATACTCGCCTGGGTCAGCGAAAGAATCACCGCGGACCTGCGAATTCGTACCTATGCTCACGTGCAGTCACTTTCACTCGACTTTTTCGCGACTCGCCGAACAGGCGATCTGATTTCAAGAATTGGAAGTGATACAGAAAGATTGAATAATTATTTGTCGATCAGTCTTATTGATTTTTTTTCCAACATTCTACTTGTGTTATTTACAGCTATTGTCCTGTTTAGTATTTCACCACTACTTGCGGTGATGACTCTTGTTCCGTTTCCTTTTGTGATTTGGCTTGTCTATTCAGTTCGTGGCCGACTCCAACAAGGATTTTCTCGCAGTCGAATTGCCTGGGCTGATATGACTAGCGCTTTGGCCGACACCATTCCTGGCATCCGTGTGGTGAAAGCCTTCGCACAAGAAGAACGTGAAATCAATCGTTTCCGACGCGCGAACCGTCGTGTCCTTGAGGCGAATGACCATGTCAACATTACTTGGAGTTACTTCGGTCCACTCGTTACGTTGTTTAGTGAATTTGGAGTTCTCGTCATTTGGGCAAGCGGCGTGTGGCTGGTTTTTAATAATTCAGTAACCGTTGGCACATTAACTGCTTTCCTCGCATACATCTCACGGTTTTACGGAAAAGTTGAATCAATGGTTCGTATGGTTCCTGCAACTCAACGAGCCGCTGCAAGCGCGCAACGGATATGTGATCTTCTCGACTGCCAGCCAACAGTAGCAGAACCAGCTGTTCCACATCATATTGAACATGTCAAAGGAAAGATTGATTTGCAAAATATCTTCTTCCGATATGGCAACCGTGAAGTTATTCATGGAATTAGTCTGACTATCGAAGCTGGAGAGATGGTCGGACTTGTTGGCACGAGTGGTGCGGGAAAAACAACGCTTGCAAATCTTATTTGTCGTTTTCATGACCCAAGTAGTGGAAATATATCTATTGATGGGATTGATCTTCGCGAACTTTCACTCAACAGCTACCGGGGGCACATTGGGTGCGTTTTACAAGAGCCCTTCCTGTTTTTTGGCTCGATTGCCGAAAATATTTCGTACGGCCGACCAGATGCTACACGTGAAGAAATTGTTGCGGCTGCCCGAGCTGCGGGCGCTCATGAGTTCATTCTTCGGCTCCCACACGCATACGATTCACGCGTCGGCGAACGTGGAGCACAGCTCTCAGGCGGTGAACGACAACGCATCTCTATTGCCCGGGCGCTTCTAGTTGATCCTGCGATTCTTATTCTTGACGAGGCAACGTCAAGCGTTGACGCTGAAACTGAATCTCTTATTCAGCATGCAATCGAGAAACTTGTATCCGGCCGAACCACAATCGCTATTGCTCATCGATTAGCAACACTTCGGCGAGCCGATCGTTTAGTGGTACTTGAGCATGGCCAGATTGTTGAAATTGGCACACATGATGAACTGCTTGCCATCGGTGGCACCTACGCCCGACTCTACCAAACTCAAATCATTGACAATCAATCCCGCGAAGTACAGCATGCGTTTCATCCAACACAGAGATTTGTAAAGAAGTAAAATGTTTTCTGCATGCGAATGCTAGATACGGCAACTACATAATGAAAATATCAGATATGCCGAAATTGAATATTCATGATTGCATCTTATCCTGCTCGCAGGATGGAAACATGAAAGTAGTTACATTGACAGGTGAACAGCTAGATGGAGTGCACATCGTACGAGCATTTCCATTTACTGCTGCTGATGGCCCAGTCGCTGTTGTCGATAGCTACGGTAATGAAATTATCTGGATTCATGACCTTAGCTTACTTTCGTTGGAGCAACAGCAAGTCATAAAGCGTCTGTTGGAAACAGAAGAATTTCTTCCACGAATAGATTCCATCGAATCTGTATCGAGGGGAACACCCTACCGCTGGAACGTGGTCACCGATCGCGGTGATACTTTTTTTGAACAGGCAACTTCAGATGGAGTTGCCTGGCACACGGACGGTAGCGTAACGATCACTGATTGTGATGGGATCTGCTATTTGATCCCAACTGTCCAGCATCTGGACCGACGAAGCCGAAGGCTACTCGAGCGGCACAGTTAAGGGTAAATATTTACCCTTTTTGACCAATCCTACTGACCTACCAGTTCTTCATTAAAACTGGATGGAATGCGCCGTTCATACCGAATACAGCCGAATTTTCTCGAGAAAAAAGACTCAAGAATCCTAACAATACGGTTGAAAGACATTTCCAAGCAATTAGGCTCGTGTAAGTCTAGGTGTTCCTTTTGGAGTCCAAGTAATGGTCCATTTTCAGCGCTGTACTGTACGAACGTCAGTCAATCGTTTTTTTCCTCTATTGGTATCGACCGGGATTTCACTCTGTGGATTGGCCGCGATTCTTTCTTCAGCACCCTGTGCAGGTCAATGCTGCGGTCAACCGGCAATCGCGCCAGTAGTCTCGCAGTCGTATCGTTTGGATTACCAAACGGTCTACGAAGAACAGAAAATGACTGCATATCGAATAACGTATGAGACTATTTATGACTCCAAGACATACACGGTACAAAAACCAGTCTGGGAGACAGAAACCCGCCAACGAAGCTACACCGTTCAGCGTCCAGTTTGGGAAACCCAGAATCGTGAAGAACGCTATACGGTCATGAAGCCTGTTTATGAAACGGTAGTTCAGGACCACAGCTACAACGTTGTACGAGACGTTGTTGAAACAGGGACACGTGAAGAGCGGTACACGGTCATGAAGCCCACTTACGAGACGAGTATGCAACAACGGGTCAGTACAGTTCGCAGACCTGTATATGAAACTTCAGAGAGACAAGAAGCGTATACCGTTACCGAACCTGTTACCACAATGAGAGCTGCCTACTCTGTTAGCAGTACAGCTGTTGATACCGTGACACCAGTAGTCACGCCTGGGTATACGTCGCTTGGATGGCAACCCAGCACGCAATGGGTAAACCCGTACACAGGTGTTTCATCTTGGAGACGCGGTGGCTTTGCATGGAATGCTACTCCGGGTGTTGTTGTCAATCAGGTCAATCGTGTGTACCAACCAACAGTCACTCCTGTTCAAGTCCCACAGACAACATATGTAAATCGAGTTGTGACCCGAAAAGTACCCGTTCAAACAGTTCGTTATGTCAACGAGCAAATTGTTCAACAAATTCCCGTACAAACATTCAAGATGGTGCCAGAAGTCCAAGTCCGGCAGGTTCCCGTGCAAACTGTGCGAAGGGTAGTTGAGCGTGTTGAGAACAAGGTTCCAGTCCAAGTGTGCAAATATGTGGCTGAGGAACAGGTTCGGCAGGTTCCCATTCAAGTGCTCAAGTACGTTGCTGAACAGCGTGTCGAACCAATTTCGGTACAGGTTTGCAAATATGTTTCCGAACAAAGAACCGCTCAGGTACCACGGGTCGTTGCAAAACAGATTCCTTACACGTACGTCGTGCGAAAGCCTCGTACTGTAGTCACACGTGTTCCACTCGACCCATGTGGAAACCCAATATCCGTAGCACCAAGTGCAGCATTATCTGCGCCTGTACCCGCTCTGCCTCCAGCGTCGACTCCTCCAATGACGCCAGCAGCCCCAACAACTCTTCCGCCGACTCCTGCCACACAAGCACCAATCACAGGAAATGCCCCAATAAAAACATATAGTGACCGGCCAACCGACCCGTCACCATCGAACGATACGGGCTGGAAAGACTCAGATTTGAACCATGTAAGTCCAGAAGCTAGCTCCGTACCATTGATACGTCAGCCGGTCCAAACAAATCGACCCGCTGGAGACATTCACCAAAAAAACCTGCCACCAGGACAACCTACTCCTGCTGCTGGAACATCGCTGAAACTACAACTCATTCCAGAACCTCCGACAACGCAGACTACTTAAGATGCTGGGTAGACTTTAACCGGCACATCATTCTGTTGCTTTGGCCCCGTTGTGCTTCGCCCGTGCGACGACAACGTTTTTGTACTGCATCGCCATTTCTTCGACTCGTCTCTGTTCGTTGGCCGCGACATTACGAGTTTCACCCGAATCTCTTGTTTGAGGCGAGGATCTATCCTCCGAGGGCGGAATTTCCTCCGAGGATAGATCCTCCAATGCAACACAACACCAGAAGTCCTATACATCGCTGCATACGTTTTCCCCCTCAAAATTCTATACACTCAGAAGCATTGGTTCGTATCAAAAACAAGTATCACACCAACGATGTAACTTTTATTTCCAGAGGAACAATTATGATTATGGCCTTCCATGTCACACATCAACTGATTGTTACAACAATACTTGCAGGCACATTCGCAGCACTTGGACTCAACACGCTGGCGTCACCGATGAAGGCCCTGATTATCGATGGTCAAAATAACCATAAGAATTGGCCCCAAACAACTCAAATGATGAAACACCGCCTTGTAGAATCAAAACTTTTTGATGTTATTGATAATGTGACGCATGCTGCTCAAGGCGAAGATTTATCGTTTCAGCCTTCATTTGATAATTATGATGTTGTCATTAATAACTTTGGACATCGTGCTAGTCCTTGGAGCACACAAACAAAGAAATCTTTTGAATCTTTCGTGAAAGAAGGTGGTGGGCTCGTTGTGATTCATGCTGCTGACAACTCATTCCCTGACTGGGATGCCTACAACCGTATGATTGGTCTCGGCGGGTGGGGAGGACGCTCGGAGAAAAATGGTCCGTATGTTTATTTTAATGATACTGGTGAACTGATTCGTGACACATCTCCTGGACCCGGTGGTGCGCACGGACCCCAGAGTGCTTTTCGTATTAACATTCGAGAGAGCAGACACCCCATAACTCGGGGCATGCCTCCAATGTGGTTGCATATAAAAGACGAACTTTATGATAGCCTTCGGGGACCAGCGGAGAACATGAACGTCTTGGCAACAGCCTATTCCACACGAACACAGCATCATGAACCCATGATGTTGTGTATTCAGTACGGGAAAGGTCGTGTTTTCCATACACCGATGGGCCACTCAAACGAATCACAAGAATGCGTTGGTTTTATTACAACATTTCTTCGTGGTTGCGAATGGGCAGCCACTGGACATGTCACAGAAGAAACTCCCAAAGACTTCCCAACCGCTGATGCCACCAGCAGTCGTCCTTTCAGGCTCGCCAATCCGTGACCAA
>JABAAH010000099.1 GCA_014238855.1 Planctomycetota bacterium | reverse complement strand
GTACACCATCACGATATGGTCTCTTAACTGGACGCTATAGTTGGCGAACAGAGCTAAAACGGGGTGTCTTTCAGGCGGAGCGGAAGTGCCTAATCCCTGATAACAGGATGACAATAGCAAGCTTCCTTCGAGAAAATGGATACCAGACAGCCATGGTCGGGAAATGGCATCTTGGCATGGATTTTCCTGGCACGAGAACAACACGTGACTGGAGCCAGCCTGTTCTTGATATGCCTCTTGATAAAGGCTTTGACTATTTTTGGGGAATCCCAGCGTCAATGAATTATGGCGTGCTTGCCTGGTTCGAAGGGCGGTTTGCCAAGGTTCCACCAACTCAATACACATCCAAAAAACCAAACAAGAAGGCACTCGATGATTATCGGATTATGCCTCCTTATGAACAATCAGCAGCTGTCAAAGACGCAAATGCTACAGGGAATTTTGCTGGCAAGCTTGAGGTCGCATCTGACTTTACTGACATTTCATGCCTTGATCGTTTCACCACACAATCAATTAAGTGGATAAAGCAACGGAATACTGATAAGCCTTTTTTTCTTTATCTTCCTTATACATCTCCGCATAAGCCAGTCATTCCTATGGATCGCTTTCGAGGGCAGGGAGAGGCTGGTGCCTATGGCGAATTTATGATCGAAACAGACTGGCACGTCGGGCGCATTTTAGACTTCCTTGAAAAGGAAGGACTTGAAGAAGATACGTTCATTTTATTTACAAGTGACAATGGTCCCGAAACGACTTGGGAAAAGCGAAAAGAACAATTTAAGCATGCCAGCAACGGACCCTTCCGAGAAGGGAAACGATCGATTTATGAAGGAGGTCATCGGGTTCCTTTTATTGTTCGATGGCCAGCTGGGATTGTTAGGCCCGGCCGCACCTATTCATCACCAGTCTGCCAGACTGATTTACTCGCAACGCTTGCCGATATGGTGGGGACCCAACTACCGCAAGACGCAGGAGAAGACAGCCAGAGTTTTCTCCCCGCCCTGACAAAGGCCACCACTGTGAATCGTGTACCGATGATTCATCACAGTAGTCGTGGTGAATTTGCAATCCGTGAAAACAATTGGAAACTTGTGATGGGTTCCACAAGGAAAAGAAACCAGGAACTCTACGACCTGTCGAATGATCCAGGTGAAACAGACAACCTGATAGAAAACCAGAGTAAACGTGCCAAGACACTTCAGCAGAAATTAACACATATCATACGTTTTGGCCGCAGTACCGAAGGCAACTCAGTGCCAAATGATACGCCCCACTGGGAGGATCTTTACTGGATAACAGAAGCCGAGTATCAGCAACCCGATCAAACCGCAGAAAGCGTTGAAAAGAAAATGAACATTCATCGCCTATCAAGCACAAGACGATCTGTTTTTGATGCTTTCTCATACATCAATCGCTTACCAGACGCACCTTATCAAGATGAATCTGCAGAGGAATTTTCCGGCCGCATCTTTGGTCGCTTGGCAAACCAAGAAGGCCGGATTCTACTCAAGTCTCCACCGGGAATGAGCCAATTAGCCTACAGAGGATTCAAAACATTCCTTCGATATGAGGGGGTCAGGAGTGTTGGGAACTGTGCTGCCTGTCACACCTTTCCTGATTTTATTGACGGCAAATCACATGTTGTCCAACCTGGCATGGCAGCTGTGTCAACGACATCGCTACGAAACCTAAACAAAACGTCGCATGCACTACGGGAAATAATTAATGAAAAAATTAACAACGCGCAAAGCAAACAGAATAAAGGCACTACTGAACTTAGTGACGCCTACTCCATGATGAGATTAGATCACTACGATGTCTCTGGGATCATTGCTTTTATTGAACTTTTACAAGACGTTCCGAAGCAGAAGTTTCGGCAAATTATTCTTGATTCGGAACTCTTTGATCCCTCTGGCATAACTCATTAAAGATCACGTGTGCTTGGATACAATACGAATCAAGACAATATAAATCGATCACGTTGCCCACAACCTGTGTTTTATTTCTAGCTTACTATGCATCAGCCATAATCAAAGGACTTGATTGCCTGTCTCAGATACCTTGCAAGTTTTGTTGTGGTGTAGTCTTTTGGCACGTGGAGAAAACCGTAGCGTGCATCATTCCGCATGCACCATTCTGTGCCAATCCACATGGAGTAATTGCAAACGTAGTCTCCAGCATCGTACGCCACAGTTGTTTCAGATGTGTGTGGGAGTGAGAGTGTTGCGAAGCGACTCTGTATAGAACGGCCACGTCTGTATGTACGTCGCTCAATACGCAACTTTTGTGCACGAGGGTGTTGGCCCAAACCAAGAATTACGTCTGGCTGTATCGTCTCGAATGCTCGTTCAAACATGTGACGATCAAATCGCACTTCAAAAACTCTTTTGAACGTATTCCTCGGCAGCCTCATACCCCGCAGCGTTACCTCGGTAACATTTGACGCGTATTGCTGATATGGACCAAAGCCATAAATCAAGATGCGTTGCATGGAAGGAACTACCGGAGGGATTCGGCAGAGGGACTCGGAGGGCATAATTGAAACCCAAAGAGCAACACCTCTTTGTTGAAATTATTTATATAGCAAGCAAAATTACTTGAGCGGTATCGCACGCGTATGAATGACTGTTTTTGAAGGTGGAACTGGCTGATTGACTGACCAGAAAACGCCATTGATGATCACTCGCACAGCGCTTGGGTTCGTAAAGTCTTTTTCGTGTCCGAGCGACGTCGTAAAGACACGACTCCCGTATGAATTCTTCCATGTCCAGGCAATGGGCGCTGACATGGTTTTTTGAAGTTCATGCACTCCGAATTGATTCGTCACTGTACCAACACGCTTAGATTGTCCAGTACCAATCAATAATGGTTCAATTCCCGGTTGCGCATTGATGAGATAGAGTGTGCCTGATGATTCCCAGCCTGTTGTTTCTATTCCACTGAGAATTGGATGATCTCCCGCGTTAAGTGCGGGCTTCACTTGGGTCTTTCCAGCGAGATGAATCAGATATGGAGACCCCAAAACCTTTTGTCCAAAATCATTATTGAGTGCATGATGCGGATGTTCCTTTGGATAATGAAATGCGTGCGTGCTTGTTCTCAGACCGACAACAGCTTTTCCCGATTCAATAAATTCTGTGATATGGGCAAGTTGGTTGTCTTTCAGTTGCAGAAAACGCGCAAAGAAAATACCGACGTCTGCTTCTTCGAGCACTTCGAGTCCTGGCAGGCCTCGTGAATCTCTCTCAGGATCCCACGCTGGATTCACAACCGTCGTTCGAAACCCCAATCGCTCAAGTTCCGATGCGAGGAACGGCATTGTCAGTTGTGGTGAATAGTGGTGCGTGCCAACAACCAGAACGGCATGTGGAGGTTGCGACGCCCCTACAATCCCACAAAAACAGACAGCTCCAAACAACACTATGCCAGAGAAGACTTTGCTCATGCTGTTCTTCACTTTCTCTCAACGAAGTAGGGCAGAGTCAATTGGTTTATGGAACATGACGTGCTACTTATCGCTTCGGTAGTACAACTCGCGTATAAGGGCTTGAGAGATATGTTTCATAGGCACGCCCATTGTGCTCAATGATATTGAGATAGTTACTAAAAAAATCAATCTGGTCTGCGTCGGCATCAAGCTCAATTTCAGCAACCCAGACACCACGTCGTTCATCGTAGTGCATCTCTGCAAAATGATCATCCGGAATGGGCTCACTGAGATATCGTGGACTGCCATCAGGTGATCGATCGAACATCCACCAGATGCTACCGCCTTCTGGATCATATCCATCTGGAAACTCCACAATGACTTCAATCGCGTCATCAACCAATGCATGTGCGACTTTTGGAGGTACGAGCAACCTGCCACTGATCTCTTCTGGAAAAAAATGCGCAAGCAGAAATGCTGCTTTATTCGACTCATCTCTTTCTAATCGAGGATGACCCCTTTTCCCATGGCCTGTGTTGGCTCCTAAATAGACTGGAATATCAGGGTGCTCCGCACCACCCCAGGCCATGTCGTACGCAACACAATCATGCGTTCCCGGATGAAAGAGCATTTCAACACCACGACGCCGAAGTTGTTTGAGGTTTCGTGAAATAAATACTTCATCTGATATTTCACGAGTAAAGACCTGAAGATCTTCCCATGTATGGCCTTCTTCCAAGACTTCTTCATTAAAGGTCGGTCCATAATGTCCACCAGAAAAAGGGCCTCGCCTTCCTTCCTGTGAATCAAGTTCCTTCCAAGCGGCGCGATCACAAAGCCGTAACGGTGAGTCCCATATTGGTGAAACTGTGGCGTGAACAGCTGTCATGCGATGATCATGCACAATCGCCATCGAGGGTGAGGCACCATTTTTGGATCCACCAGTCACAGCAATCTTGCCTTTTTCAAAATGATCAGACTCGCCATATGCAGCAGTAATCGACCGCATCAGCGTCGCTGGCCAAGCCCAGTATTGAATTTTGAAATGTGGATTGAGCGTTTTCGCGAAACGTTGCTCGGCTTCTCGAGCGAGATCTCGTTCCCCATAACTGCCGGGCTCCTGAACAACGGTAAACACAAGTCCAACACCATCAGTCAAGAGTTCTCGGAGGACTCCGTTGGGCCGAACATCTTCCTCCAAACGAGCAGGCGTACTGCCACCAGTCAGATGAAAACCCCTGGCTTTCTGGTTGGCTGGCACAACCATTCGTACCGGCACGCGAAAATTTTGATCTGGCCACAACTCACCGACATTGATTGTGACCAACTTTTGTCGTGTCACAATCTCACCTTCAACAGGATGCCAGTCTTGGAGAACTTCGACGTCTAATGTGGTGGAGTCACATATGGCTTCCATATCAAAAATTTCAGCAACAAGCACACCAGAGAACATCATCAGCATTCCGATGCTAGCTAAGCCTCTCGTGATACTTTTTATCAAGGGAGTAGACCACCTCAGAAAACCTTGTTCTTTTTTGATTCTCATTCATCTATGCCTTTGCAGCGTGTGGATTTTTCACTTCGAGGTCACCTGAAGCAATCAAGGCCGGATAGGGGTTCGTTAAGAGAACTCGTTGTACTGTAGATATGAATCTTGGACAACGAACTGTTCAGCCACAGGATTTATAAAAGACTCACATCAATTCATTTCAGTACAAAAAACTTCATATACTCTTGATGTATTCTGGCGAAAGAATAGCAAATAGTTTGTGCTGCGCATGCTGGACTCGAGCGCAAAAAACATGATATGAGACAACTAGATTCAGCATGGACTGCTGGTACTATCAAATATTTTCGAGCATACCTGTGGCATCACCGTGTACGTTATCGTGGACACCAAAGCGATCGAGCATGCTTGCATAAAGATTCATAAGTGGTGTTTTGCTCGGATACTGGACATGCCTACCAGGATTCAATCTGCCATCTCCACCACCAGCAAGTAGAATTGGCAGCCGGTTGTGATCATGTCGGTTGCCATCACCAATACAACCACCATAAACAAGCATCGTTCGATCAAGAATTGACTTGTCACCTTCTTGGATTGACTTCAGCCGCTTGAGTAAATATGCCAACTGCTCAGTATGAAACCTATTAATTTTCTTAATTTTTTCCTGCTTTTCAGGATCGTTCCGATGATGTGACAGTGAGTGGTGCCCTTCGGGTACTCCGATAAAATCATAACTGCGATTACTTCCTTCATTCGCAAAGACCAATGTTGAAATTCGTGTGGCATCAACCTGAAACGCCATCACGAGAAGATCTGCAAGTAACCGC
>JABAAH010000098.1 GCA_014238855.1 Planctomycetota bacterium | reverse complement strand
TCTGGACACCCTCCAGGACACCCGCTGGGGCAGCCGTCTGGACACCCGCTGGGGCAGTTGTCTACTTCATGAGCAGCATTATCAGTATGGTTCTCCGGACAGCCATACTGGCAATCAAGAGATTCTCGGGCACCAGCGTGCACACTATGATTAGCGATCACCCGCTCGAGTGTTGCCCCTCGCAAAGCCGTAAAACCAGCGTGACCTAAGAGGGAAACGAGGCAATATGCACTCAACAAAACGATGGAAGCGAACCGCATCATGACGTAAAAAAACTACTCGCGAGACAAAAGATTTAGAAGGAACATATCAAAAGAAACGGCGATGTACATCCCTTCCATGCTACTGGAATACACAAATTTTATTGTGAGTATTACGTGAGTTCGTTTTGGATACGGTATCGCAGTAGGGAGCAGTATATTTCCCCACTGCGAACCAATTTTTCTAATAGCTGCCGCTCAACACCTCACCGCCAGCGCGTGTTGACAATGATTGGAAGAGCGACTCTGACATCCCATCACTCAAAAAAGCGACGTGCCCATCTGCAAAAACAAAACTCACACCACCCGGGTGGCTCGAATAAAAGTCTTCAAAATGGGGATCGCTACTATTAAACACATGCTCACCCACTCCAACGACTCGTGCCATCGACTCACCCAAGTCCTCGTCCATGCCAATCCAAAGACTTCCACCCATACGGCTATCTCGCTCCCCAATAGCGATCGTCTTACTGAGTCCATCCCTGACATCCCTAAACTTTACCGCCTGCTTTCCACCCTCGAGGCCAGCGAGGAAAATACCATTGCCTTCGCTAGGCTCTAAACCTTCATCACCACCTCCTCCTCCGTGATCGTCGTGACCACCAATATGTTCTGAACCAAAATTACCAACGTAATTTGTGCGAGAATACTGGGTTGAACCCGGTGTTGCGTCAGGCGTCTCTTCATCATTCCCTGCACCACCCGGGTAAAAAACGTCACCAGAACCGTATGAATCAGACGGACACAGAAATGCCGAAATAATAGCTGTTTGAGCGGTCGCGTTACTGGCATGACTCACCCCCTGATCGAAGTTAATTGTGTCATACACATTTCTTTCTTCGATATACGGAAGAAGACGAGTGCTAAAACCCCAACCTTCACCCTCGTCACCATGGATTTCACCAGCTTCATATTCACCAATCCAACCCGTTGGAAAGGTTTCAGGATTCGCATCGGCAAAATTATGAATCGCAAGCCCAATCTGTTTCATGTTGTTTGAACACGCACTCCGACGAGCAGCTTCACGAGCTTGTTGTACAGCTGGCAAGAGTAAACCAACTAGCACTCCAATAATTGCGATCACAACAAGTAACTCGATCAGTGTGAAACCTAGATTCACACGATCTTCACCCAACGATAAAGATTTTTTTCTGTGTAATACCATGACAAAACTCCAAGAAAGGGAAACATGAAATATAAAAAATAAAATTTTAGAACACATATACACACGAAAACATGCGTATTGAAAACAACGTCCTTGTGTGAACAACACCATCAACTGTGAGTGATTAAGTTCTGTCACCCAAAAAACATGCATTTACAGTGCTAAATTTTCTTAGCACCTTCGCAGCTACGCATACAGAGAAGGCGGGCCACGGGGCATTGGTAACAGCATGAAATCAACCATGACAAGTACATCACTTGCATGAAACGACTCGCCGTACACAGGACCCGAATTTGCTATCGGGAAGGACGATGCAAAAATTTGTGTCTTGAGAAGGCCAAAAAACTGACAGACCGTACAGTCGTCAGAGTCATGGTCCGAATGCTCATGCCTATCCTCATCGCCATGTCGATGTTCATCGCCTGAGCCATGCGAATGTTCACATTGGTGGACATGACGTTCGCCTGATGCCTGACTTGCTACAAGGTTCGCCGGGGCATGTCCGTGCGAATGCAACCCTAGCACGTCAAAGCCTGCGTGTCCCAGCAGGGAAACGAAGCCGTACACACTTAAAAGAATAGCTGAAATAAGACGATTCATGGCTGCATCTCAAATCCTTCAAGACTCTGTGAATGCTTATCGTAGAATCTTGACCGTCTTAATCTGTTCTACTCAATTCTAAAAATCATCGCAAACATAAAATCCAGCAATTTGTGAGCCGTCATTCTATGCAACGGAAAAGGCTGTTTAGGCTCCCATTGCTGACCTTTTTTGCTCCCGTCCGATTTGTTTACATATTTCAGTTTTCTTCGTCAGTCGTACCACTCTTATTGTTTCTCTTCAATGGCTTTCGGCCAAAAGGCCTTTCATTGTCTTCATTTGCCTGAAACATCGTAAAGCGATTAATGTATCGTCCCTAGAGCGAGTCATCACAATGAGCCACACCTGACTTGTCCTCTCTTGTGGGCACAAAAAATCAATCCATTTTTCGTACGTGTTATTCCTCCGTATTTCCAATGAGCTCGAAGTATGTGTGGCCGTTTTGCTCTCACTTCAAATGCAGCAATTATTAGTAGGAACTTTTCTACTGACATAAGTCATTCTTTCAAGGCACGTTTTAATATTGCACCATCTCAAAAAGTGCTTGTTATTCGAGTCCGTCCCCACCGAACAGAGCGTGAGGCCGTATTCCTAAAGTGGGGCCTCATTCCATCATGGGCCCGCGAACCTACTATTGGAGCACGCCTTGTAAATGCCCGTGCGGAAACCGCAGCGATAAAACCCTCATTCAAAACAAGCTTTCGGCAGCAGAGGTGCCTCATCCCCGCTGATGGATTTTACGAGTGGGGAAACAACGCAGGCATCAAACAGGCATACTACATTCAGCTGCGGTCCCGGGAACCTTTTGGCTTTGGTGGCCTCTGGGAAACATGGGGGCAAGGCAGAGAAAGAATCGAAACCTGCACCATTCTGACGTGTCATGCCAATAGCTTGATGCAGCCAATACATCAACGCATGCCAGTTGTCATTCAACCGAATCGCTTCGACAGTTGGCTTCATTCAGACCAAACACGTATGACTGAAATCTCTAAAGACTTGCATACACTTTCAGCAGCGAACACTGTCATTCGTCCAGTCTCTGAATACGTGAATGATGTTCGACACGATGACACCAGATGTCAGACCCCGTGCGAACATATCAAGCAGCCTAACCCGCCGCGTGACAATCCACCGTTCGCAGCGAGCCAAAAGTTCTTGTTCAACCGCTAGGTGTTGTTCTTTCATTCATGGCAACAAATTACTATTTCGATAATATTACAAATTGTGCAGAACACGAAAGATGGAAGGTGTCAGTGAGTGTTATATGCTCCAAATGAACCAAGTCATGTTAATTTAGTACGGCAGAGCAATATTACATGGTAAGTAAAGGCAGCCGGTTATACAGATTGAATCCTGCGACCTGCGAAAAGTCGTAAGTAATCTTTGAAAACAATCCGATCCGCAGACGCCTCTACCGCGTATTCTATAAGTATGAATAAAACAAATATGCTTCTGCTCGGCCTGCTCATCTGTGGCTTCGGTTTTTTCTCTGTAAAAATAGTACGCGGCGAAACAAGTCCTTCGATTGTTGATGATGCGGCTCTCGCAGAACAATTTGTTGCAGGACTCGCAGCACTTGTCGAAAACCCGTCAGCTAAAAATAAAACAACACTTGAATCGGGGAATGCTCTTCGACTACTGGACCAAACAGAGGGCAAAACCATTCAACTTCCTGACGTTAAGGAGCTACCAAGAAAATTACTTGAAGTACCTCTCTACCAACGTGTCATGCCAGCGATTGTCGTTATTGGATCAATTTATAAGTGCGACAGTTGTAACGACTGGCATCTCGGCGGTATGGCATCTGGATGGCTACTCTCTGGTGATGGCCTCGTTGTAACCAATCATCATGTCTTCACCGAAAGCGCGAATCACTATTTCGGCGTCATGACTGCTAATGGGAACGTCTATGCAGTTCGTAGCATTCGCGCATCTGATGAAGCCGGTGATGCAGCGATAGCTCAGCTCGACACACGCGGCGAAGTCCTACCCTTTCTTCGGCTTGGAAGCCCAGCTGCCTGTGGAGATGCAGTGATCGTAATCAGCCATCCAGCTGGCCGCTTTTATAGTCTCACGCGAGGCGTTGTTTCGAGATATCATCGACATAATGCAGACCCAACAATAATGACGAAGGCCGTGGCACCCTCCCACGAAACTCGCAAGCGAGCCCGCCAGATAACAACAACACCTTCAAGCAGGATGCCTGTCTGGATGAGTGTAACGGCGGACTATGCTGTCGGCAGCAGCGGCGGTCCTGTTTTCGACTCAAGCGGCAACGTTATAGGCATGGTATCACGAACATATTCAACACAGCCAAGTAAAAACCATCGGCGACACGACTCGCTTGGAAACCAGATGGTTTTCAAAGACTGCGTATCACTTGATACGATTCTAGGTCTTATTAAAAATGGTAACTAAAGCCTATTCACTCGGTGCACTTTGTTTATCAATGCCAAGTGCCCGTCGACGCACGCTGAGTTTCTCCGTTCCACCATCGACAACATAGCCCTCAGCTTCCATGGCAAGTCGAAGATCTGATTCAGCAGTGAGTGCATCCTCTTGGCAATACAATGTCTGACTGAATTGTTCAGCGAGCAGATCAAATCGAGGCCGAACAAATCTTTTATGACAGTTGAGACTGTGTAGCCGCTGCCCCTTTGGATTGTGATGGCCCTCACGATGTTGGCGAATCCGATCTTCCAACGGCTGACTCGTCTGCCCAACATAGAGGTATCCGGCAGAAGCATCTGAGTCTGTCATCAATGGCTTGAGTTCAATAATATAAAGATGCCAGACAGTCATATCACCATTGACTGTATATCCGTCACATCGAAGCTGCTGGCGTATCAACTTCATGGCAGCGTCTACAGCTGATTTCTGTGCGGGCTTGATAAACGGGCAATCTCGCCCTCCTGGCTCTGCCGGTTTTGGCATTGCCTCATAAACGACATTGACGACCCGCATACGCTTTGCCCGCCGAGATGTTTTCACCCATCTATCCAGTTCAAAACCCGGTCGTTTTGTAAGCGCTTTCACAACCACCCGCGGACGGTCTGCCCGCCGGCGTAGACCGATAAGATCACTCGTCTTGAGAACACAAACCCAGACCCGCTGGGTCTCACCAGGAATATTCAGACGCCCTGACATAACAGAGAAACCTTCTTGGGACCGTGCCACACCTGCTGTTCTTGTTCAGCCGCTCACCTTTTTCAGCCGCTTTTTTTTCGCCCACTCAACTTTATTCGCCCACTCAACTTTGTTCGGCCACTTAACACACACTTCATGAAGAGTTCTCTTCCTTTGCGGAGGAATGCTCATCGATGCATCGATTTTGCCCGCCTTTGTGTAACGGACCACCTTAAAGCTTATTTATGTCGGCTGTTCGGTTGGTCGCAAAAGAATATCGTGAACCTGTACATGCTCCGGACACGACAGCATGTACACCACACCTTCTGCTACATCGTCTGCTTTTAAGACCTTAAATCGAGAATACACCTCACGAGCTTTTTCCTCCGACTTCATGTAGTGGCCAGCGAAGCCGGTTTCAACGAAACCAGGTGATATTTCACCAACACGAATTGGGTCGTTATTCTCTCGCAACTCAATTCTGAGGGCCTCCGTCAATGCACGAACCGCGTGTTTCGTTGCAGCATAAAGGCCGGCTCCTGCAGGAACCCGCTGACCGGCCATTGAGCCAATATGAATAATGTGTCCACGACCTCCCCTTGCTCGCATATCAGCGAGCGCATCGCGAGTACAGATACACAACC
>JABAAH010000097.1 GCA_014238855.1 Planctomycetota bacterium | reverse complement strand
TGAGTACACGCAGATGTCAGCACAGTTTCTAGCTGTTCTGACACACTTTCGAGATGTGACGTACTATCATCTCGAAGATGAAAGTCAGGCTGCAATCAATCGCTTTGTGAAGCAGTTTCTCTATTACATGACGCAAGAAGAATTTATTTTGCCGGAGCAGTATGCGGCAAAGTTCATTGACCTCAATGCGGTGATTGGGAATGTCGTTGCAATGAGTGGTTTCCGAACGACAGACCCATTTGTCCAGGTGCTTTTAAGGCAGCAACGAAATTACACGAAATTACTATCTCTCTACTCTGGTCGAAATCGTGTCAAAATTGATCGCCGATTACTTTTTGCAACCAGTCCTCAGTTAGCAACCCAGTGGTACTTTTGTTTTCTTGAAATGTACCGTACCGGCCCATCTGATCCGGAGACTCTTGCCCATCTGCGTGAGCATATTACATTCGAAGACGATCGCTTGATTGGAATCAACTCATTCACTCATCATGCATATTTTGGCGCTACGTATATCGATAACGAAAAAGATTATTTAGTAAAGCAGCGTATTAATCGGCTGTTTCAAGCGACACCTCTTTGCAAAAGCAAGTTGTCAATACGCCAAAGCCAAAGAAAATAGGCATTCTTTCGTCGATGTGGTTTCCTCGTCAGAGTGTCTACAGGTCACAGCATCCGTTCGTAAGAGAGTTGGCGAAGGAACACGAACTTGTACTTGTGCATCTAGGACGACCCCGGGAAGATCTTGATACAGAAGTTTTTAGTGAAGTCCGGTATTACAACGCCTCAGAAAAAGCAGACGACCTCTCGGCCGTCGACCCGAATGATTTTTCGATGGCGTATTTTCCAGATATTGGAATGAGTATCGAAAGCATTATTCTTGCAAACATGCGTATTGCGCCAATTCAGATAAGCAATTACGGGCATCCCGTGAGTACGTTTGGAGCAAAAATCGACTACTGGATTGGTGGTCGGGATACTGAAGTCGTTGACCGTGCCAGTGAGCATTATTCCGAAAGGCTTGTTTTAATTCCTGGGTGTGGGCAGGCGCCAGTGCCGCTTGAGTACCGATTGGAGTACCCAACGCTTGATGACAATGCAGTCATAATCAATTGCACGTGGAGTGGTCAGAAAATAAACAGTGATCATCTCAGTCGCCTCAAAGTCATCTCGGAAAGAGTAAAGACGCCGATTAAGTTTCACTTTTTCCCAGGCGGGGCGGTGCTCGGTAACGGGTACGTGCCGCTCAAGCGAGCTGTTGAAAAAATACTTGGATCAGAGCAGACGGTCGTAATGCCAAACTTTGAATTTCAGCGGTACATGCAGTCCCTAGAAAAAGCACACTTTGCAATTGATGCACATCCTTTCGGAGGATACAACACTGCCGTTGACCTACTGACGCTCAGGTTGCCGGTTGTGACGCTGGCTGGCAACCGATTTTATAATCTATCAACGGCTTATCTTTTGAACAAAGTCGGGCTTGAAGAATTGATTACTAGAAATGAAGCAGATTTTATTGATGTCTGTTGTCGGATGATTGATGAACCTGATTTTCGTGGGCGTATGCAGAGAAGGATGAAAATTGCTGATTTGGAATCAACAGTCCTGAGTCTCAATGAAGTTCCTGCTTTTGCACGCGCGGTCGATTATCTGTTAGAGAACCATGACTCTCTTAAAAAGGAGAGCAGTCGAAGTCCGATTGAAATTGCATAGACAGAGCATGTCGAGTCAAGAAGACGTGCGTGTTGCTAACGCATAGAGTTTTGACGTCTCGCGACTTCTGAGAAACACTCGACCACACGTGTTCGTTTCGCTGGACATGGTTGGAAATCAGTCATGTTGCATGACACTCATTTGGCGTTAATTGATCGTTTCAATGAGTTCAGTAATTCAGGTACGCGAGGTGCTGCCATGTAAACCCGAGCAGTTACTGCAGATCGTGGAAAGAATTGCGCGATGAAGTCAAAGCAGAACTCGCTGCCAGTGTGAGATATCGAAGCCATATTTGCATAGACACCACCAAGCATGTCGTCGGGAAGTTTCAGGTTGTCATAGATGTCCGCGATCGGTGCAGGCAGCGTAGTGTTTGATGAATTCGACACAGGGAATGGGGCGTTTGAGGTGCTATTTTCAGAGGTTGTTTTTATGCCAGCAGCGGCCTCAGGTTGTGAAGTATCGGAGGGAGCAGTGTTCTTCTCAAGCGGTGGACGTTTGACTGGCTGTGGGGGCTTCGGTTCATGTGGTATATCACCGAATGAAGCTCGGTATTTCTCAAGTGCTTGTTCCAGGGCAAGTACAAATTGATTTGCTACGGCCGGTGGGAGTATGATTCGGGATGCAACCCGATTCGGACGAGCCAGGGATTGCACAAAATCGATAGTGTATTCGTGAGTTCCGTGCAGCACGATCACTGCAGTTGCAAAAACGCCCCGTCCAATTTCGTCAGGTATGCGAGCCGTTGCAGATGAATGTTGAATCTGCTGCACAGGCTGCTCTGGATTAGGCTCATCAGTCATAACGTACTCGTCTATTATTGGAGGGTAGGGTGCCTGACGCAGTAACTTACAGAAGCCTCCAGCACGCAGGAACTGCGGGGTGCCCTTCATCGCGAAAATCTAAACGCCTGGTCATCTCGTGTGTCAGGCGTCGGCAGGCAAGCGGCTGGTTTCAACAGGTGGGGTCGGGCTCGTGCATGCTTTCATAAATTCGACGAGATCAGCCTGTTCTTGATCCGTGAGTTTCAATGGTCGAATTTTTGAACTCAAGTGCTTGCTGGAGTGGCCGCCCTTGTCGTACCACTCAACAACTTCTTCGAGCGTAGCCATTGAACCATCGTGCATATACGGTGCGGTAAGAGCAACATTACGGACAGTAGGTGTTTTGAACGCACCTGTGTCTACAGTGTCTTTTGTCACAGCATGTCGTCCTATATCAGGAGTATCTTGATCCATGCCAACACCAATATTGTGATATTTCTCATCTGCGAGATTTGCCCCAACATGGCAGGCAGTGCAATTTCCTTTTTCGGTGAAAAATATTTCTCTACCGCGTTTCGCTGAATCACTCATGAAGTGTGATTTTATGCCTGCAGCAGCTTCTGCGTAGAGTTCTGCCAACTCGGGGTCATCCTCAAGGTCCTCTGGTTCGAGGTCTTGAAATGCTCGCCACTGCTCGTTGTAATCATACGGTGATGGAGCAGTCACCAAAACACGTTCAAAGGCAGCAATGGCTTTTCCAACGGCATCAATTGTTACGGAGCCAAAAATCTTTTCAAATTGCTTTGCGTAGACTGGCATGCTTGCCAAGCGTTTTACAACACCTTCATGAGTGAATCCCATTTCAATTGGATTTTCAATAGGTCCAATAGCCTGTTCTTCGAGAGAACCTGCTCGGCCGTCCCAGAATTGTTTGTCAGAAAGTATGCGATTGAATGCGACTGGCGAGTTTCGTCCGCCTGCCTGCCCCTTAATCCCGACCCCCGTTTTTGTCTGAGCTGTGTATCCCATGGATGGATCATGGCAACTTGCACAACTCACCGTAGAATCAACGGACAGCCTTGGATCAAAATAAAGTTGACGACCGAGCTCGATTTTTGCGCGAGTCAGTGGATTCTCATCGAGACCAGTAATTTGGCTTGAACCTTGTGAAAGACCAAGCGGAAGAACTGGCGTGAGTTCAGTGAAGTTGTGTTCATCGTCCAGCCATGCTTCAATCTGTGGTACAGAAATCGGCCCACTACCAGGAACTCCAGCAGTGAGAGCAGGATCTCCAAGCAGGACCTGTTCACCGTGCACACTCGTTAATTGCAAGGTCAACAGAACTGTTAAAAGTGTGAAACACCAGGTGTGAATAGAAATAGATGCTTGGCTCATGCGTTCCGCTCGGATAAAAAATGTGGATATGTTCATATTTGAATTCCCCTCGTTACATCAATAGTATACCCGCTCCATGCTTTGAAGTGGAATCATCTAGGCAAGCTTGGTTGAATGCGATGGGTTTAGTCCCATCTTCAAGAGGGTAAATCCAACTTCTCGGTAGTTTATGCTCTGTTTCCTAAAGAGTCGACTCTGGTTGGCAGGCCTCGCTTTCCGATACTCTTATAGAGTGGTCGTAAGCGGCCTTGGTTCAGTGATATTGCCTAGAGTACCAAATGTTTGACGGTGCTATTCCGTCTGGAGTTGTTGATGATACAAGCACCGAATGATGACCAAGACGATGAGAAGAAGCTTCCAGGTGAAATAAATACGAGTGAGACTCCAGATCTGAAGTCTCGTGTATCTGAGCCTGAAGAGGAGTTGATTCTTCCTCCAGACGAACCCTCTCAACAAGAGGCGGCTTTGCTGATTCGTGACGCAGCTGGACAGCTCAAGGATTTCCTCGGTGATCGGCGTCGAGAGTCGGAAGAATTTGCACGGCGCATGACGCGGCTCGAGGAAGAAATTCAGAATAATGGTAACTCGAGCCGGCACCTGATGACGCTCAGCGTTGTTGTTGCTCTTATTGCATTTGCTGCAACCACAGGTCTTTGGAGACTTGCTCGAAATCAGTCCGAAGTGAAGACTGCCTTGCAGCAAACCATGAGTGAAGTGAAGGCATCACGGGAAGCTAATTTGAAGCGGATTAGTGAGGTGCAGGGCGCCGTTGCTGCCGGAGTCGAAGTCCAGGCTGCTACTGCATTGCGTCTTGAGCGGGAACTATCAGGTCAACTTGATGATCAAAAGAAATCTGCCATTCGTCTTGAGCAAAGACTTGGTGAAGCGACAGAGAATGTTGCAGAAGTTCGAAAAGATGTCGCTGAAAAACTTGCGATTCAATCGGAGTTAACAAAAGTGGACCGAGCCCGAATGATTGGAGAAATCAAGACGGCTATTGGTGTGCTTGAAGCATCACTTGAAGAACGTTCAAATGATTTTGCGGAGCAGTCAAAGGTCCTGAAGAGCCAACAAAAAGAATTTAGCGAGGCGACCGCTCGAGCGCGGGCGGATAGGCAGGCGATGGTGCGGGCTGCAACCCAGACAGTCAATGCGCAGCTGCTCGGTCTCCAAGAAATGCTTGATACTCTTGAAGGCGGTCAACGTTCAAAGCCAGAGTCTATTTCGACCACGAATGCTGAAGCGAAAGGAAAGAAGACAGCAAAAACAAGAAGGCCAACGACGGTCATTGCCGCTGTTCCACCAAAGAAAAAAACAGATGGGAAAGCCGCTGGGAAACCCCCGGCCACAAAAGAATCTGTGGAAGAGGCGACTCCCGCAACAATGAAGAAGGGAGAGGCCAGTAAAAGTAGTATCGAAAGCGATGGAGATTCTCGAGGACAAGTAGAGGATACAACGTCAGCCGCGACCACTGAAAAGGAAGCTCCTGCGAAAGCAAGTTCTGCACCAGATCTATCGGAGAAGCCAGCGGAGAAGCCAGCGGAGAAGCCAGCGGAGAAGCCAGCGGAGAAGCCAGCGACACAATCGGTGGGGAAAAAGCTGCCAGCGTCGGATGATAGCAAGGAGAGATAACTTTACATGCTGCCCGGAACAGGCTTGTAGAATAGTTTTTGATGAGCAAGCACGTTATAAGCAAATAAAGGGTTACGTGCTGCCCGGGTTATCGTGGTGATCGAGAGAAGAGATTGCTGCCCGCGTTGTCAGCGCTCTGCATGAAGCGACTGGAAGTCGTCAGATCACTCTCGGGTTGTAAAAGTCCAGGTGGGCGACAGGACTTCAGTGCCAGCTTCTTTTGTGGCTCCAACGCGCCAGTAATAAGTGGTCCTCGCATTCAGTTTTGGTGGCTGCACAATATTTGTTGTAGTGCCTTTGAGTGATGCAATTGGCTTCAAGTCATTCGCGTCTCTCCCAAAATAAATCGTATGGGCTGTGGCCTGATAGGCTTCCAAGAACATCAGGTCTGTATCAAGCGGGACATTAATGCCTTTGTTTTTCGGGACCGGTATTGTTGCCGTGGATTCTAGACGCCCTGGAATCCAATATCGTGAATCATGGCACTCATACGCACCAATATCCGGCGCGGCACCAACATAATGCTGCCCAGGAAATTGGGTGACAGGGCTTGGCAGTTCATCTTCAGTGACAAGAGCACCTGCATCGACAAGTGGAGAGTCTGCTCTCGGTCGAAAATCATAGTTTGCGGGATCACGTAGGTATCTCCACGAAGCTCCTTTTTCACG
>JABAAH010000096.1 GCA_014238855.1 Planctomycetota bacterium | reverse complement strand
GTTGTTGGTAGAAGGAAGCATGTGTCAAAGCCGATCTCTAAAGGCCCCGGGTTGAGTTCGCCGTTCCAATCGGGACCATTCGGTCCGCCCAAGCCAAGATGCCATTTGCCAATAACGGCAGTGTTGTAGCCAGCATCACGCAGTAATGAAGCGATCGTGGGTGTTTCCGGTTGAATGATCGCCGGAGCCGTCGGAGCTGCAATCCCTGTCCCTTTTTTACGAAACGCATAGTTTCCGGTTAAGAATGAGTAGCGAGTCGGTGTGCATGTTGAAGCCGAGCAGTATCCGCTGGTGAACCTCAGGCCTCGTTCGGCAAGGGCATCAATGTTTGGTGTTGTGATTGCTGTTGCCCCATTGCAGGAGACGTCGCCGTAGCCAACATCATCGCCCATGATCACAATAATGTTTGGTTTTGCTACAGGTTCTTTAGCGTGCGTTGGGTTTATAGAAAACGCTACGAGTGCTGCCGCTAGGCAGAGTGATTCAGCGAAAGCGGATACAAATGACTTCATTGATTTATCCTTACCTAAGGCAACGTGTTGGAAGTCACAGTATCTTACATGTGATCTGCTCAGTCCACACGGGGTAGTTTCGGCAATGAAGGCGGAAACAGTTTTTTGCTGAAACGGAAACATCAACATGTCTCTGTTGAGACGGTGTTTGTCATGGTGACTGGTAGCTTTTTTTCTGCATCAAGCCAGTAAACGTTGGGTCAATGAGTTCGGCGGTCCATGCGTTGAGCTTTTCCTTCAGCAGATCTACCGTGCCGGCCTTTTGTGACGCCAGATTAGTTGTTTCGCCGATATCACGACTGAGGTCATAGAGCTTGGGCGCAGCATCTGCGACTGGAATGACCAGTTTTTCATTCCCACTACGGATCGCGTATCGTTGTTGATCAAATTTGCGAATGTAAATTGCCTCGTGTGGTGAATCTGTTTTCGTGCCGTTGAGGTATGGAAGGAGGTTGACACCATCCAGAGGCCGGTCATTTCCGATCGGGGCATTGGCCAATTCAGCAATCGTGGCAAAGATGTCGAGAGATATCACTGGCTGTTGAAAGGTTGTTCCAGCTGCAATATCGTCGGGATAGCGTGCCGCAAATGGAACACGGTAGCCACCTTCCCAGATGTCGGACTTGCCTCCTCTGAGAGGTGCGTTGTCTGACGCGTTTTTAAGGTGAGGTCCTCCGTTGTCTGACAGGAAGAAGACGAGTGTGTCATCAAGAATGCCATGTTCCCGGAGAGCGCTCAGTGTTTTCCCAACACCATCGTCGATAGCACTCACCATGGCTGCATAGGTCTTCCTTTTCCCGGAGAGATTCGGGAAGCGATCGAGATATTTCTGAGTTGAAGCAAGAGGCAGATGTGGTGCGTTGTAGGATAGAAAAAGAAAAAATGGAGTCTTAGCATTTCTATTGATAAAACGGACAGACGCATCTGAGAACTCATCAGTGAGGTATTGTTTCGGCTCAACAGGTGTGTGGTCCTTGAGGATCCATGTCCGGTAGCTACCGGCTTCATCCGTTGCATCAGCACTGTTTTCAATGGTGAGCTCATCCGGGAAGTAGCGATGGCCGCCACCGAGGTGACCAAAGAACGAGTGAAATCCTCGGGCGAGTGGGTGAAGGGTTTCGTGTGCTCCAAGGTGCCACTTTCCGACAACACCACAGCAGTAACCAACAGCCGAGAGAGACGTCGCAATTGTGGTTTCGTCTCGCGTCAGACCCATGTCAGGGTTGTGAACATCGTAGATCGGGTTTCGCTCAAATCCAAAGCGTTGGCCATAACGACCAGTGATGAAAGATGCTCTGCTCGGACCACAGACAGGATACGCAACATAGCCACTCGTAAAGCGAACACCTTCCTCCGCTATGGAATCAATGTTCGGAGTCGGGATATCTTGGCAGCCATTGAATCCCACATCAGCGTAGCCAAGATCATCAGCCATGATGACGACAAGATTCGGCGGTTGTTTTCGTACTCTTTTTCTTGAAATACGTTGTGCCGGAATCTTTTCCACAGAAGCGGATGTCTGGTCTTCAGACTGCGGGGGGAGATCTCCCAGAAGAGTTTCGAGTGCATGAATGGGCGAGGAGGGTTTTGAAAGCCGCACGGTTTCTTTTTTATTTGCGACCTGGCTTACAATATCAACAAATGGAATATGTGCACGGCCAGTTACATCAACAAGCCCAACCTGATGGTTTTCACGGTCACGTCTCCCGCCAGCAGATTGATCAATCCACTGGAACCAGTGCACACCGACAAACTTTGGGTTCGCGAGAGCTGAAGCGAGATAGCGGGCGTACGCCAGCCCCCTCTGCCGTTGATCCCATGCAGAGGAAAGACCAGGGCTTGGTACACCGCGATCTGCTGCTCCAATATGAAACTCACTTGCGATGATCGGGATCTCAGCATTATCGGGAACCTGCCACGATCGAACCTCATTGTCATACACATTGACAGAAAACACGTCTGCGTGCCCAACAGCTGCACGGCCGAGAACATTTGGTCCACGATGGCAGCGGCACCCAAGAAAAAGTGTGCCAGGGAGTGTCTTTTCAATAGCTTCTTTCGATTTTCGGAAAAAGGCCCGAGCGAACTCGAAGTAGAGAGGGTCGATGTCTTTTGCTGCCGTTTCATGATGCTTTGTGTCATCGTTTTGGAGGGCCTCGTCCCATTGGGAAAACGATGTTCCCCAGGCCGTGTTGAGATGATTCAACGACGAGTATTTGTCACGAATCTGATCGAGAACCCACTGTTTAGTCGAGTCGTCGTCTGGAAGTTCGAACACGAGTTGAGAAAATCGGTCCGGCCATTCAAATTCATTCCCGATAAAGATGCCAAGGCAGTAAGGGTCATCTTTTGCCCAGGAAGATTGCTTGAGTGCTTTGCATAAGTCGTCAACGTAGTCATCCCGAAATGGTGATGGGGTTTTTTTTCCTGTAAGCCACCAGATAGAGGCGAGGAGCGTGTAGGGTGTTTTTTTGTCTTTTCGGATGTCGGTACTACTCCAGGCAGCCAGCGTGTTGAGTCCCCACATCTTCATTCGATCATGGATGCCATCGCGGCTCATTTTCTGCCATGGATTCCCTAAGGATTCTGCAGCATTGAGGGCCGGGAAGTTGACGTAGTCCTTCCCACCACGTTTGATCATTGAGAGCCAGTGGTGTGGGGAATCTTTGGTTGGTAGCTTCTCGAAGTAATGTGCTTGTATTCGGGCTGGTGTGACAGGTGTCATTGCTTCAGTGCCAGCAATACATGCGCCTGCAGAGAAAAAGAGATACCCTTCAGGGTCAACAAGCCACCAGCGATCATCAACTTTTTCAGTACGGAACCGTCCAGTGGCTTCGAGGCGTGGGCCATTCTTCCAGCCACCATAGGTGCTGGTGTTTTGTTTGTGACCATGTGCTGCTTTGGAAAGTTCTTCAGGCAGTTCCTTTTTAAGCTGGCTAAGAGAGTGAAGTTTCCCTGGCCACTCGACAGCTCGGACCTGCCCGAACTGGTCAAGGTACGGAAGTTCGTGGAGCAGGCGCTCCCGTTCGGGAGTTGCTTCCCACGCCGCAAAGATATCTGAAATTTCGAGGTCGACACGACCACTTGATGATTCAATATCAAGAACAATACTGACAATATCAGCTGGGAAAAATTGCCGCCAGTGATGTCGGTGCCCATTTGGCTTGCCGAGTTGGTCCTTGAAAATATTGGGTCCGTCATACTGAGGTGCTGTTATTGGAAAGACAAAGCCAACCGTTGCATGTTCATCGTGAAGGGCTACTGCAGAACCAACGCAGTGACGGCCCCAGCCAAGAGGCTTGCTGTTATTGAGTCGAGCCGAGACGGTTGTGACTCCGGCTTGCTTGTTGCATACCGGCAGGCCGAGTAAACGGTAAGAGGATGCGTCCCATGGAATATTATTTTTCGGTTTGAACTCGATGGTGAAAGGTGCTTTCCCCTGAATACGCCACGTACCGGGCCCTCTCGCCTCGACACGCACACCATCTGGAATGTTGGTGGGCTTCATTATGAAGGTACGGACAGGTCGAAAAAGTTCTTCTGAAGATACCTTTGCCTGCTCAGTTGTGTTGTGAGTCAGTACGGGTTTCTGAACAGTTTGAAGAATAGGTGTGCTGCGTTCACTGTCAAGAATGGTGTTGAGGCCACGTAGCATCGTTGCAATGCGTTGCTTCTGATCTCCGCTCTCAATGAGGTCGTGCTCTTCCGCCAGGTCCTTATTCAGATTGAAGAGATGAAGAGGCTTTCTTTCTTTGGTTGTGATGAGCTTCCATTGATCTTCCCGGAAAGCTTTTGCAAGTTTTTGTCCCCAGCCATCTCCGTCATTTGCCTGCACGAGAAGTTCGTGTCGAAGTCGTGAAGAACCCTGCTGGATTAGTGCTGGCAAGAAAGACTGGCTGTCGAGTCCATCATGCTTCGGGTCGAGTGTTTGTCCCGTTAATTCAGCAAGTGTCGCAAAAAGATCTTGAAGTCCAATAAGTGTAGATGAGGTTGCCGCTGGTGTAATCGTCGAACCAGGTTGTGTTCCATCCCCCCATCTCGCAATCAGTGGAACTCTGTGACCACCTTCCCAGATTGTGGCCTTGCTTCCACGAAGCGGTGCATTCGAGTTGTGATTGAGCCGATGATTTCCTGGCTTTCCGCGTGCAAGGCCGCCGTTGTCGCTCGCGAATACAATCAGGGTGTTTTTCAGAATTCCTTGTGTTTTGAGGTGTTTGACAAGTATTCCAAGTTGGATATCCGCCTCATGAATCATGTCAAGGTGCGCGTCTCCGGCAGCACCTTTGACATGTTCTCCTGCCAGTGTTTCTGGTGGTGTGTGAGGGACGTGACATGATTCCGTGCAGTAGTGCATGAAAAATGGCGTGTCGCTGTTATCTTTTACATGACGATCAATAAAAGCCGTTGCTTCTCTAATTAAATGTGGCCCCGCTTCAGACGAATTCCAGTGTTTGAATCCGAATCCTTTGGTTGGAATTTTAGACGATCCATAGACACCAGGCGTCCATTCAATAAGGTCTTCCGGGGCACCATCAAGCATGCCATTCCGAAAGGCAATATAGGGAGGTCCTTGGATCCCTTGAGGAAGACTGTAGGTGAAATCAAACCCCAAGTCTGATGGGCCATCTTTCCATTTTCGGCTGAAGTCAATGTCATGAAAATCAAATTTCCATGTGACTGGTTTCCTGGTTGTCTTGCTGTATACCGTACCACCAAGATGCACCTTGCCGAGGAATGCTGTGTGGTAGCCCGCGCGCTTCATGAGTTGGCCAAGTGTTGTCTGGCCGTCAAGAATTTGGGATCGCTGATGAAACATCCACGTGCCATTTTCAAGTCGGCCCCGCCATGGATAGTTTCCTGTCATTACGCTGTATCGAGATGGTGCACAAACCGCCGAGGGACTGTGCGCATCTGTAAATCGAATTCCATTTTCGCAGAGGCTCTCAATGTTCGGTAAAGCGACCTTGCTTTGCGGGTTGTACGCGCGACAGTCTCCATACCCCATGTCATCCATGAAAAAAATAATGACATTCGGTTTTTCATGAGCGGTTGCAGCACAGGCTTGAGTTGCTGACAACAAAAGAAGAAACATCACAGGCCGCATGACAGAATTCCCAAAGAAAAGTGAAAAGATGAAAGATGAAAGAGTCTGGTGACTTCTTGGAAATCAGATGAGTTTAAAAGCAGACTAGGCGATCAGGTCGTGGACCACATGCCCATGAACGTTCGTGAGCCGTCTTTCTAACCCGTTGTGATAGAAGGTCAGCCGTTCGTGATCAAGGCCCATAAGATGGAGAAGTGTTGCATTGAAGTCGTAGACTGACGTGGGGTTCTCGGCAGCTTTAAAGCCAAACTCATCACTTGTGCCGTAGCTGGTCGCCCGTTTCACACCTGCTCCAGTAAGAAAGCACGTGAATGCATCCGGGTTGTGGTCACGCCCTGTTCCATTGGCTTGCAGGAACGGCATTCGGCCAAACTCTGTCGCCCAGACGACAAGTGTGTGATCAAGCATGCCCCGCTCCCGTAGGTCAGCCAGTAATGCGGCTGTTGGCTGATCCATAATCTCAGCCTGCATGGCGTGGGTCTTCAGAATATTCTGGTGAGAGTCCCAGTTTGTAATGCCATTTCCACCAGAAGGATCACTGCCATTGAAAAGTTGTACAACCCGTAC
>JABAAH010000095.1 GCA_014238855.1 Planctomycetota bacterium | reverse complement strand
GTATGGGGAGAACTCAAGGGGACATAGAGAAAGAAAGGTTTTTTTGTGTCGGCGGCTTTTCTTATGTAACCAACAGATTGCCTTGCAAGTCGAGGAAGCATGTTCACCGAATTATCGTGCTCAATAACCTCGTTGTTTTCGATCACGGCATCCATATCTCGGCTGTGATGAAACCCATGGAAATAATCAAAGCCTCGGGAGACTGGCCCGTCAGGGATGATTGCTCCAACAGGCGGTATTAATTTTTTTGTTCGTTTCAGAAAAGCCCCTGTCGCAGGATCTTGATATTCGAAATTAAGATGCCATTTGCCGATGATTGCTGTTCGATATCCAAGGCTTCGCAGGTGTGTTGCTATCGTAGGTCGTGATTCTGTGATGAGACAGGGAGCAAATCCCTGAACAACTCCATGCTGAAGTCTGGTTCGCCAGCAATGGCGGCCAGTGAGTAGCCCGTACCGTGTTGGCGTACATACAGCAGAGCCGGAATGAGCGTCAGTAAATGTCATTCCTTCAGCGGCGAAGGAGTCAATGCATGGTGTTTTGATTTCCCCAAACTTGGGGTTGAGGCACTGAACATCACCATACCCAAGGTCATCACACATGATAAATACAATATTTGGAGTCGGTGGTGCCTTTTGAAGAAGTTCACGAATGATAGAACGGTCAGGATTACCCTCGACCCACCCGAGGCGATTGAGGAATTGGTCACTCCTTATGAAGGTATCGATGCAGCATCGCTGTGATTTTGCTTCATTGAAAAAACCATGTGGTTGTCCTTCGTAGATAAATAGTTCTGAATGTATGTCAGCGTTTCGTAACGCAATATCAAATGCTTGAGCCGTTTTTGTTGGTATGAGTTTGTCGTCCGACCCAAGAAAGACAATCGTCGGTGGATCGTCTGAGGTGATGTTGTGAGCGGGAGAAATTGCTGGAAACTGTTTTTGGACACGGCTGTGCCCATATCCGTGTGGACTGTTGTCATACACAGGATTGAATAGAACAAGTGCATTAGGTTTTGAACTCACTTGTGCGTTCTTGTCCTGAGGGTCCTCGAACCCGTCACAAATTCCGGTAGCAGCAGCGACATGGCCTCCAGCCGAACCGCCGGCTGCGGCTATTCGGTCAGGATCAATCCCAAGACGAGAAGCGTGGTCGCGAATCCATCGAACTGCCGATTTTCCATCTTGTACGCAGGCCACTGGCGGAGTGCCCTGCCTACTCTTGACACGATAATCTGCAACAAACGCAACCATTCCTCTGTGGGCAAAGTATCTTGCATGTTGTTCGAACTGGCGCACGGAGCCACCGTTCCAACCACCGCCGAAAAAAAAGACCACTGCGGGACGTTGTTCGATAGCCGGATCGTGGTCCTGTGGTTCAAAACGGTACATCCAGAGGCTGTCCCCTGAGGCAGTCTTATATATTTCTCCGACAACGTCAGGGCCGAATTCCACCTTTTCGGTTTCTGCACTCGCCGGGAATGTGATGAACCAGTGTGACACAAGGAGTGTGAAAACCAGTATGCTTGTGTTCCGCATGACAACATTTCTAAAAGGAGTGGAACGTGATCACTATGCATATACATAGCATTCAACGACAAGTATTACATCAGGTTTTTGCAATGAGTTGTGTTGGAATTGGCATATGTCTGTGTATAAGCGGTGCCTGGGCAGAAAATGACATTCCAGCCCCAGGCGTTCTCTTTGAAGATCAATTCGAGCGAACGGAAAAAGATCAAGAAAAAGAGCAGCCAGGGAATGGCTGGGGCACGAACAGTAAAACACGGGCGAAGGGGGTGAAGCAGGTTTTTCTTGGTGACGGAAAAATGCATATCAAAAGAGCGGCTGTCGCTGACCATGGCGTTTCGGTGACTCAGGACGTGAGTTTTCGCAATGCCCAGATCACCCTTCGGTTCATGGTTCCCAAAAATGGTGATCTCGGGATTAACATTGCCGATATGAATGAGAAATCAGTTCATGCCGGACATATTTGTATGGCCCGGATAAAGCCAACATCTCTTGAGATTGTTGATCTTAAGACTGGCCGAATGAAAAAAGAAATGCATGAGAAGAATAAAGCAAAGCAGTTGACAAAAGCAGAAAAAGCACAAATTGCAAGAAAATCTATCGTCCTACCTCTGAAACTAAAGACGGGAATCTGGCATGACTTAGAGATTCTCATCATAGATGACACGATGACAGTGAAAATTGACGCACGGAAAATTGGTTCCATGACGTCGCCGGGTATCGCCCACGAAACCAAACGACGAATCCGCCTGGCTGTAAATACTGAAGCATGGGTTGATGACATCACGATTTCTGCAATCGAATAGAGCGTTGTCAGGAATGGCAGGATGAATGTCAGCAATGGCTAGATTGGATGGTTGTGCAAAGATATATGTCTGAGTGAATACCATCAGCAGTCTGCATCATGGAGATATTTTTGTTGATTCAATGTCTTCAAAATCCTCAAGTATCCGCGCCGTGGCCAATGCGTCAGCCTCGGCACACGTCGTAGCAAAAATAACTGAGGGATTGAAGTCATGAGGAAGTGTTACGGCGCGACCTGTTTGCGGATGTACCACAAGTTTTCCAAGCTGTAACGCAGCAATCGCAACAGCCTGCCCGTCCTGAAGAGAGATGACTGTTTGGGGTTGCGATTCGTTCAAGCGAAGGCGAACGTGCCAAGCGGTGGAAGGATCTGGTCGCCCCCATGCTCGAACCTCACCACCAAGTTCCACGAGGTGAGCTGTTGAACCGAGCGAGAGAAGGAGTTTACCAATTTGATCAACAGCGTATCCGGGCCCGATGCCAGAGAAATCTACAGTAATGCCTTCAACAGTCTTCTGCACGCTCGCGCAGCACGAGTTTCCCAAACAGCTCGGGTCCTCTGGATAGTGAATCTTGAGATGATTCAATCCAACACGATCCATGACTTCTTGTGGCGGAATACCCTGGTCTATCCCGATTGAGCCAAATTCGTCACGAGTAGCCCTCTTGCGCCACCACTGAATCAGAGGTCCAGTAGTGATGTCAAAACGCCCCTCGGTCTCATGGAAAAGTTTTTCTGCAATGAATAGGACATTAGTCATGTGATGATCAACGTGTAGCACAATGTGAGCTGGTGTTTGATTGAGTGTGGTTGCGATTGAATCGTCTCGCCATGTGCTCAGCGACTGATCAATGTGCTGAAGAAGCGAGTCAGTTTCTCGATGGATCTCGCTGACAGTTTTCTGTGGGATGCGTTTACCAAGAGTGACCCGGTAGGTTGTGCCCATTGATGGTCCGGAGAAGGTTGGCAGGCCTTCGCCAGCAATCGCAGGCAATCCACTGAGTAGAAAAATCCCACTGAGTAGAAAAATCTTGAAGCAAAGATTGGGAAGTAGCGGACGCATTACGCAAAAGCTCCGGATGACACGGCGACTGCAAGTGACACGATGAAGCAGCCGCAGAGTGCCGCGTCCTGCCAGGTAATGCGTCCCGATTGTCGGTGAAGCCGAACGTGCCGAAGCATGGCGCCTGTTGGGCAGCCATATCTGCAGTAGGCCATCGGTGAAAGACTGCTGATGGCTAGGCTGACTATAAATATCACAATTGCAGAGGTTCCAGCGATCGTAGGCAGATATGCATCAAATGGTTCGAAGTCGACGAGTGAAATCTTCATGTCGGAAATTGAAAGAAGAGCACACGCGCCAAAGAGCGTCCAGGGAAGCCAACGTACGCGTTGAAGCAGCGGTCCAAGTGTTTTTTGCGTACGTTTGAAGATGTGGAATCGTTGGTTAGGAATTGCGATCTTCAGTAATTGCTGTGCAGCACCGTGTGCGCACAACTGATTGCAGTAGATGTTTTTCCCTGTTGCTGCTGGACTGCCAACCGCCAGAAGGCTAAGCAAAAGAAGCACGGTTGCTCCTTGAGGAATGCCATACATTGCCCACCCCCAGAGTTGTGCCTGCGAAAGCAAAGCACCTGCCCCGAAACCGAGGTAGGTAAGAACAAGAAGTGGTAGGACAATTCGCCCGACCCAATGCCCACGGAGGCGGGTGTAACCGATTATGAGTCCGAAAACCATGATGAGCACCGCACCCCATTGTGGAGCATTTAGGCTCTGGATACGTGAAACGATATCCCGAACAAAAGAGGGCCTGTTGTGACGTTCACTGGCCGATTGAGAAGCTACGACGATTGCTTCTGCGATAGCCTGGCTGGTCATCGTTGCGCCACTGACACCCTCAGTGGGTGATTTCTCTTTATCGGCGGATGCGAGTTCCTCAAATGTTTGCCCAATGAAATACTTCTTGAAAAACTTGTCGTCGCGGACGTAGGACACGTAGGGCTCGTTGTCAAAAGTCTTCCGGATAGAAAAACCTACAGCTGTACCTGTGCTATCAAAACCGATGAGGCTATCGGTAGGCCCTTGATATCCAATGACGAAGTCTGCGGCAGGGGTTGTTCTGAGTGTCCATCCGAGAGGAATGCCTGCACGGTCATAGACATTCATGATTGACGAGTCTCCTGCATCTGCCCGCAGCTGCGTTGCTTTGGGGAAAATTTTTTTTATTTCCTTAAGCGTTGGCTCATCAGGGAAACGGGTTATCCGGTTCCCCCCCCCCAAGCGTCTATTGAGAGCTTCAATCATGGCAAGGCTTGTGAGGGTGGCGCCAGCTGACGTGACGTACGTTTGGTGCGGCGTCTGCGATAGTTCTTCCAGAGTCTTGCCAACAAATTGGCCCCAGAAGGCTTTGTCACTTCGGACGACCGAAACGTGGTCGCGGGTGTCTCCGCTAGAAAGAAGTTCAATACCGCAGATAGTTTTTTTGGTATCACAAATGATAAGCAGGTTTGAAGGGCCAGAGAAACCAATCACGGTGTCACTCGCCGGAGAGGTCTGAAAGCAAAACCCTACGGGGTCACCCGATGGGTCGAGGAGTTCAATGGCGTCGCGAACCTGACTCGATTCTGATCCAAAACGAGTCGCTTGTGGCACGGCATCTTGAAATGTCAGAAGCGGGAGTGTCGTAAGTGCAGTAGGAGTCTTTTTGAGGTTCGCTGTGTGCGAGCAGAAGAGGCAAATAATGATGCCTGAAAACATGCACAGTCGGGTTGTGTGTATAAGGAACCGCATAAGGAGACATTTCTGGATTGCACCACGGTTTTGATATCAATTCGCTACTATGTGTGCAAAATACCCGGTATGCTACCGAAGGATCAGGAAATTAATAAAGGGGTGGGAAATGATCATAAAACAATCTCAGGGAATACTCTTTAGCGTTCTTGGTGCTGTCATACTACTGTGTGGTTTCAATCAAAATTATATTGGTGCAGCTGAACAACAACCCAATGTAGTGCTCTTTCTTGTCGATGACATGGGGCCACTCGATACATCAGTCCCTTTTTTGACTGATGCCAAGGGGCGTCCCGAGCGATATCCACTAAATGATTTCTATCGAACACCAGCGATGGAACGGCTTGCCTCACACGGTGTTCGTTTTAGTACCTTTTACGCGATGAGTGTTTGTTCACCCACACGAACTTCAATTATTACAGGACAAAACGCAGCACGACATCGGGTGACGCAATGGATTCGCTCCGAAGAGAACAATCGGGGCGACTATGGGCCACCTGATTGGCGATGGGTCGGCGTTCAGGATCCGAGTGTCACGCTGCCTGGAGTTCTCAAAGAAAACGGCTATCGCACCATCTTTGTGGGAAAAGCTCATTTTGGTCCTCTTGGCGAACTCTCTGAATGGCCAACGAATCTCGGCTTTGATGTCAATATTGCAGGATGTTCCTGGGGACAGCCTGGCAGCTATTACGGGCTCGATGGATACGGAGATATCAAGGGAAACAAGCGACGAGCTGTTCCACATCTGGAAAAATATCACGGAACAGAAACCTTCCTTTCAGAAGCGCTCACGATCGAGGCAAAGAAACAAATCACTAGCGCTGTGGAGGATAAGAAACCATTTTTTCTCGATTTTGCGCACTATGCTGTGCATGCGCCGTTTCAATCAGATTCGCGATTTGCTTCGCACTACAAAGATTCAGGGAAGCCCAAGAACGCCCAGGCATATGCAACATTGATCGAAGGCATGGACAAGAGCCTGGGTGACCTGATGGCTAATGTCGAGCGACATGGGCTTTGTGACAGGACAATCATCTTGTTCATGTCCTACAACGGCGGGCTCAGTGCAGTGGCG
>JABAAH010000094.1:6042-6269 GCA_014238855.1 Planctomycetota bacterium | reverse complement strand
GACAGAGGTAATTCCCGCATTGAAAGAGTCACAAGGATTGCACCGCATCCTGAGAAAAATGTGAGCCATACAGGCAGTCGAAAAGTGTCGTCAAGGGTTATCAAGGTTTTGTAACCTGCCCAATCACTTGCTGTCTGGATAAGGTCTGGGCTGTATACCAACGAACCAGTAACCATTGCAACGATCGTAGCCAGTCCACCAACTTGCATGAGGCGTTCGAGTACCCG
>JABAAH010000094.1:0-6032 GCA_014238855.1 Planctomycetota bacterium | reverse complement strand
GGGCCAATCGCCATCTTTGCCTATGGCTTTCAGTGAATCGAAGGCAAGTGCTTCATCAGCTCCCGACGCGAATGCCTCGGCTGCACCGCTGAGAACACGATTGAGGAGAAGAGCAGGGAATACCCAAGAGGAACCAATGGGTACGACTGCAAGGAGAAGCATCTCAACGGTCATCATGATAGCCGCTGCGACAAGAAGTGCTTTTCTGCCGAGAATGTCAGCGAGTGCTCCGGATGGAACCTCAAGAAGAACGATCACCACGGCCCACACTGCGTTCAATAAACCAAACTGCTCAAGGGTGATTCCATATTTCAGAAACATCACCATAAAAACTGGATAGTAAAACCGGATGTTAAACAGGATTCGAAACGCCATAAAAAGACGGACGTTACGGCGGGCTGTACTGGTGGCCAAGGGCTGTGGTTTCATGACTTAGACTATACAACGAAAAAAAACTGCCGCCCCAAAATGGAGCGGCAGTTCTATAAATGAATGCCGTTGAGAGGCTGGAATTACCTAAGGGCAACCAGCTATCAACCAGGCGGATTGTTCAGTAGGAAAACCCACCCGAACATTCACCTGTACAGTCACCATGCGTCACTGGATCACCTCCTTTACTACGAGACTCTCAGCAGTCGCAACCACTGCACTGACTGCCGCCGAGTGGACCATTCTGACAAAGTCAGAAAACTCGTTTATTGAGCCTATAAGGCCAACACATTTATAGTAGCAGCCGGCCTAATGCTGTGGATATGTTGATCTCGACTGACGGCGTTATTGAGGAGAGTTTCTGCCAAAAGTCGTGTTTTAAAGTCTGTTCAGATGGTGTCAGACCCTTTGGAATTGTAGAATATGTTCGCGGTCTTCCCTTCCTGGATAGCACGCGTTTGGCTTTTTCGAGTCTAAGAGAGCAAATTCGCGGTCTCCGAGAAAAAGTGATTCTACCTCTTGGATACTTGTGCCGTGAGGTGGTCCATCGTTCGGTATCGTCGTGTCGATGTGTGGATTCAAATAAAAAATCCCAAGAAATGTCCCGCCTCGTTTGAGGGCGGAAGCAATAGCTGAAACGTATTGAGGACGCTTGGAAGGATCGATTGCACAGTAACAGGTGTGTTCCCAAACCCAATCAAAGGCCGCATGGAATTTCCATGGTAATTGAAAAAGATCTGCCTGCTGATACTGCTCATTGTCATGCACCTTGTTCTGCTGACACGTAGCAATAGCAGTCGGGGAAAGATCAACACCAAGAGCCGCTGATGCTGGTTCAACATCAGCGATCGCTCGCACGTCATGGCCGGCGCCACATCCAGGAATCAATACATGTCCCGATATTCGCCCCGGGTAATTCTTGAGCCAATGAATGAGTGCTGGTGAGGCGTGCCCCTTGTCCCAGGGGGTATCTCCTTGACGATAACGTTGGTCCCAGTCCGGCTGCATAATTGATTGTTCGAAGCCGTTTCCGACTATTCCACCGGTGTGTGAGATTCTTTAATCTCTGCTGCTGCTTTTTGACAGACTCTTCGGGTGATCCAACGGCGATAGCAGAACATAAAGTACAAATTGGGATAAGAGAAAAGAAGCCGCGTCACAACTCCCCAGAAACCTCTCTTGTGCTCGTATTCGATATGTTCGTTCACTTTGGTATTTTTAACATCGATTTCCGTAAAGGTGTGGGTGTGCTCCCATCTTTTGGCGGGGCCACTGTGTTGTACGTCAGTAAAGCCATTGCCTGAAACATTTTTATGAACAGCAGTCCAGTTCAAAGGTAGTGGACCGACCCACAGGGTGAATCGTGAAATAGATCCCTCTGCAAGCGGCTCAACAGAGTGGATTTTCACAAGTGTGGGCGGTGGACTTAATTGTTTAAGAGCAGACGTGCTCTGGTGAAATGTCTGAACAACATGGAGCGGGGCTGGTACCTCAAAGGTGAAATCAAATATGGGCATGGCAGCATTAGTCGTGTAGGCGAATGTTTTTCAGAGTCTCTTTCGCCTTCTTGACATGTTTGGCGGCAGAGAACTGAGATGAAAAAGCAAGGCGAATAACCCCTGATCGGTCGATCACAAATGTTGTTCGGCCGGGTAGTATGCCAAGAGTTCGTGGAACGTGAAAGGCTTTACGAAGTTCGCCCTGAGGATCACTCGCAAGTTGGAAAGGCAAGGTATGCTTCTCAGCAAAACCTTGATGGCTTTCTGGAGTATCACTACTAATACCGATGACTTCTGCATCGAGACTTTCGAAGTCTGGATACGCGTCACGAAATGAGCAGGCCTCGGTAGTACATACTGGAGTATTATCTTTCGGGTAGAAAAAAAGCACCACAGATTGCTTGCCCTGAAAGTCCGAAAGTTTGACTACGTTTCCGTCATGTAGTTGAAGGGAAACATTTGGTGCTTGTGTACCAACGGTTCCTTGCATAGGTATTCCTTCCTCAGTTGCTGTGTAATTGCACCCGATAGTGCTCGCTAGAAGCATACACGTTATGGAGCGTAAGACCGTGTGCAATGTCATTGGGTGGCGTCATTCTTTTTCATAAATTGCCCAGCGGTTGCACCCATAGATAAATACATGCTCATAAGTCCATCGATCGACATGCCGGCGGAAACAACGTTTTCAACTGGCACAAACATCATAGCGCCACCAAAGGGAACTGGAGCAGTTGGAATAATGACAATCAGGTGATCACGTTCAAGCACGCTGTATCGCTCAGAAGAAACAAGAAGTGCTAATACCCGCGATGGTGAATCCTTGCCAAAGGAGCAAAAAACAGGCGTCATACTCTTCATGGTATCGTTTTCGCTTGGGCCGATCATGTCAATCATCTGTCGGCTCGTACTGTAAATACTACCGACAAGTGGGATTCGTTTGAATGCGCTTTCTACGGTCTTCCCAATCCATTTTTTTGCACCTAGTTCCACGAGAAGACCGACTGCAAATACAACAATTATTACGACCGACCATCCAAGGAAGTACGGTGTTGAAGCGTCTTTGCCAACTTGCATACCGATCGCAGTGAGTTGTCGACCTATGAGTGTCTCAGGGCCACAGATATATTGAATATATTCAACGACCCACACAACAACCGCAACTGTGACGACAATCGGCAGGATTGCCAAGACACCTGCTATAAAAAATCCGGTGAGGCGACGGAGAAGAGCCAGAGCAAGACGTGCCATGAGCGATTCCTTAAAAGTGTTTTGGGTATCAGAAGTTAAGTCGTTTTGACTGATCTGGTCTTGTCTGCACGTTGTTCGAGTGCCGCGACAACGGCACAGCCACAGGAATCACTCCAGACATTCACACTCGTACGAAACATATCTAACACTCGATCAACGGCAAGAATGATTCCCTGCATTTCAATGGGAAGGCCAACCGCCTGGAGAATTACAATCATCATAACAAGTCCAGCGTGAGGAATGCCCGCGGCTCCAATACTTGCAAGGAGAGCAGTGATTGCAACAATGAGCTGCTGTTCAAGAGGTAGGACTGCACCGTAATAGAGCTGGCCAATAAATAGAACTGCAACGGCTTCGTAGAGTGCGGTGCCGTCCATATTTATGGTTGCCCCAAGTGGAAGCACAAATGAAGAGATGCGGTTATCAACACCAGCTCTATTTTCAACACAAGCCATGGTAAGCGGTAGCGTGCCATTCGAGGACGCTGAGCTGAAAGCTGTGAGCAGTGCGGGAGAGAGCGCCTTCGCGTAGGCAATTGGATCACGGCGGGCAACAAATTTCAGAATGAGTGGCAGCACAATTAGGGCATGCGTTAGTAATGCAATAATCACAGTCAATAAGTACCAAAAGAGTGTTTTGAACACGGCGGGTCCTTGTGTAGCAGTCACAAAAAGCATCAAGCACAATACTCCAATTGGCGCGAGGGCAATGATAGCCATCGTCATTGCCATCATGACTTCAAACCCAGCCTCCGCTGCTGCACGCACGGCCTTCAGTGTTTTCCCTCCGACAATGACAGCGAATATCGAAAATGCGAGCGTAAATGAAATGATTGACAAAAAATGGGAGTTCGCGATGGCAGCAATTGGATTGGTTGGAATCATTCGTTCGACTTGCTCGAAGAGCAGGGTCCCAAGAGACTGGCCGGCTGTCTCTGCCATTTGAACAGCTGGAGCAACATTTTCGGTAATTCCCGGCCGAAAAATATTGACTGCGACTAGTCCGATTGTGATGGCCGCTGCACTTGTACAGACGTAATAAAGTATCGTTCGAAGGAACATGCCGCCGAGGCTCGCAGCATCACCGAGGCCTGTGATTCCACAAATGAGTGACGTAATAATAAGTGGCACAGCAACCATTTGAAGAAGTCTGAGAAAGAGATTTCCTATGAGTTGAGAGGTTTCACCAACCACTCGGGCCGTACTACGACCAAATTGATGAAACCAGGCGGCTGCCTGAGGTTGTGTGTGCCGAAGCTCGTCTACGGTTGCAGCCGCCCCAGGGGTCTTCCTCGTGCCATCAACAACGGCCGAGTGTTTGTCACCAGAGGCTGTTGTCCAAGCAATTGTTATGTGATTTGATGAATCAGAAATCTCAAGAGATGTGACGGCAGTGGGGAGTTGGTCTGCCTGAACAACAGTGGTTCGTGTTCCTCCGTATATGTTAAGGCTGATTCCAATGAGAGCGCCAAGCGTCATTCCAATGGCTATTTGCCAATGTAGTGCAAGTTTCATCATAAGAATACTTCTGTTTCCGTTTAGGGTGCAATAATTGACCACGATACCGGATCATGTTTTACAGAGAGACTAACACGCTGATGTCCTGTGGCGTGAAGAGTGAGGATTTCAAGTTCTTCAAAATGGCATGCTACGACTACGAATTGTGAGAAGCCTTTCGGGTCATCTGCCTTCGGTATGAGAGGAGCGGGTGGGAACTGATCCATGTGGGCTCCTGGTGGATTTGGTGTTCCATAGCATGCGAGGCTTGAGTCTCGGGAGTCATGCCATGCCTGCTTGGCACGTTCATTTTGATTGTGAGTTGTAGCGAGGGCATTGAGGCGTATTTGAACACGTGCCAAAGAATCATACCAATGCAGGCAGAGATTCTTGCAATGCTGCAGGTCTTTGATCTTTGGAGAGCGGAGATCTGTATGAAACGTAAACTCCCGAGTTGTTTCATTAAATTGGCGGAGTACAACAGAACGTGTCTGTGGAGATCCATTGCTTGTAACGGTGCTGACATTCGCTATATGGAATGGGTGTTTTGCAGAATCAATGGCTTTGCTGAATTGGGTGATGCAAAAGTCCCAGAAAGATAAGGCATCGTATTGGGTGAGGTCCCAAGCTGAATTGTTCACAATAGAACTTTTCTCGTGGCGTATATAAGACGCGTAGGTATACTTCGCGTCTATTGGGGTGGTTCGATCGGATGTGATGTAGCATACCTTGAGAAGGTTAAAATAAGCGACTGTTTTAAGGAGGTCACGATGGTTCGAATCTACGGCAGTATTTTTGTTTTTCTGGGATTCGTTTGTGGGATTGCTCAGATTCGTGCAGACGAGATGTCAGTCAAGGTTGTTGAGGCACCGCCCGAGACAAAAGGAATGAGAGCCCTTTTTAATGGAAAAAATCTCACAGGATGGACAGGTGATGCACGTCTCTGGAGTGTTCGGGATGGAGTCATTCATGGAGAAACAACGGAAGATGAATCCACCAGTGGAAATACCTTCCTTATTTTTAAAGGTGATGGCGACATGCCAGAAGAGTTTGATGACTTTGAGTTGCGACTCTCTTTCCGGTGTAATGAAACAAATAATTCTGGTATTCAGTATCGATCAGAATGGTTGTCCGATCGGAAGAATGACTGGGTACTCGCCGGGTATCAGCATGAAGTCCGGAACGAAATTGGTTTCCCAAATGTGTCATCATTTATTTATGACGAAAAAGGAAAGGGAAAGCGGTTGTGTAATATTGGTGAGGTATGTAAACGTGATACACAAGGTGAGAAGACAGTCACGGGGGTGCTCATTGACGAACCACAATTTCAACAACTATTTCATCTTGATGGCTGGAATGA
>JABAAH010000093.1 GCA_014238855.1 Planctomycetota bacterium | reverse complement strand
GACATCGTCCAAAATGCACCATACCCCCCATTGTTACTCGGAAGCTTACATCTCAACTCGAGATACATATTGTTCTTCAGCGCAAAGTCACCGTGGGTGTGAATACCGCCAGAAGAATACTCAAACGCTTTCTCGTCACTCCATGTCTTTCCAATGACAGGTGGATTTTCTCTTCGCTGAGTAAAAACGAGGAAACCATTACGGAACGAAATGTTTTTTTTCAAATATGTGCAGTCCACTGACGTGTTCTGTACATTTCTTTCATTAATCCCGAGGCCCCATATGGAAGCATCGAGAACCTCGGTATTAAATTCATCTCCAAATACAAAACTTGACCCCCGAGGACCTGATTTATCTACATTCTCTGCACGTAGCTGGAAACAACAAGACACAAACAAACAGCAAAAAAAAAGTCGATATGCCATGCCGAAAAATCCTCAATATACGAAGCGCAACCATTCCCCAGAATAACACTGACTAGCCCAAATACCTTACACAGTCGCGAAGCAATAGATAGCCTTACAACACATTATTTATTCACTCTTACAAAACAACTTCTTTCAATCTTCTAGCATACTTTTCGACTGATATTCTTATAGCGTAATCCTCGAACACCATTTTGTACCGCACGTTCGTATGTAATCATCCGTTTGACTTCTTAAACTCATACACTTTATAGATTCCAAACGCTCAACCGACCCAATAGACTGCTGGGAAAAGCAGAGATTTTACGCGATGAGGAATCTCGAACTCACCCTTATATTGAATTGTGAGATAGGCCGCATGAAACAACGCTGGGGTATTCAGATGACGCTTTGATGTTGAAGAAAAGGATTGTCATATATCGCTGCACATTACCAGCAGGTTTTACCCAAGAATTCATAATGAGATCAGTGTCACCAGCGTTCCAAAATTCATGTGGGACAGTTTGCTCAAAACGGTCTTTCCCCCAGCCGGAAGATATTGCACCGGAAGACCGGGCACTTGATAGGCCATGGTGCCTTGCCTTACCTCAAACCCTTTTGCCTGGCAAAATGCACATGAAAAATTGGTCCACAACTCGGCTGAATTATTTTTTCGAATACTAGACGGGTACTTTCAGTTTCGTGAATGCATTCATTTGAATCGAATAATTTCACCGTGACCGCTATCTATCGTTTGCGGCAAACCTACATGCATTTTACTCGACCAGACCTGTTAGGGTATTACAACGAAGTAGTGTACCTATCACCCGCATGGGAAATACATTCATGAGAACATTTTTTTTTCTTGTCACTTTCTTGAGCATAAATCATCTATATGCTGACGATCGTCCTAACATCATCTTCCTCATGACAGATGACCAGAACATACGATCATTAGGCTGCTACGGAGCACCTGGCGTCACTACACCTAATATTGATGGCCTCGCCAATGACGGCATCGTCTTTGATCGACATTATGACACAACAGCTATTTGCATGGCGTCCAGAGCCACTGTCATGACAGGTCTTTTGGAATACCAGCATGGGGTGAACTTTGGAACTGGCGTGGATGGCGATGGACAAATGAGAAAGGACGATTGGAGCCAAAGCTATCCGATGCTTCTTCGGAACGCTGGTTACCGAACTGCATTTGCGGGGAAATTTGGCTTCACAATTGCAGATGGATTGAAGAGTGGTCGCTATCCTGAAGACGACTTTGATACATGGGGAGGTGGGGGCGGGCAGACATCATTCATCACGGCACGAAATAAATCGATGAAACACTATGCCCAAGAATACCCTCATGCAACTCGCTCCTACGGAGCATTTGGGAGAGACTTCATCAAAGAATCTGCCAGACATGACAAACCATTTTGTTTATCAATCAGCTTTAAAGCACCCCACCGGCCGGTACAACCTGACCCACTTTACGACGAAATATATGCTGGGAAAATTTTTCCAAAACCAGCAAATTTTGGGCGTGAATTTGGAGCACATTTCTCAGAACAATCGAGACGTGGACGACAGTATCAAAGATTTGATGACTGGCATTACAATGACTCGTATGACGACGTTATGGCAAAATATTACCAGCTTATTTACGCTGTGGACGTTGCCGTTGGAATGGTTCGTGACGCTTTAAAAGACTCTGGCGTACATCACAAGACCCTCATCATATTCACATCTGACAACGGATATCTCTGCGGAGCTCATGGGTACGGTTCAAAGGTACTTCCCTATGAGGAAAGTTCTCGTGTTCCGCTCATTATCTATGACCCACGATCGTCAAAAGAATCTGATCGATGTAACTCTGTAACCGCCAACATAGATATCGCAGCAACAATTCTCGATGCAGCTCTAGGAAAACCGACGCACAACAAAGGAGAAAGCCTACTAAAGTATGATGAAATCACCCGTACTCAAGGAGACCGTATTATCCCACTAATCAATGTGTGGGGGCCGGAGCAGGCCTTCAGTCTGGGATTTGTGAAAAACCAATGGAAATATATCTACTGGCCATACACCGGCGACGGCATGAAACCTACTGCTGAAATCTACAACCTTAAAGAAGACCCTCTTGAACTGCATAACAGAATTAATGACTCAGCGGTAAAAGATATACGCCTCGAACTTGAAAATGACTATGACAATCTCGTACGTGATTGGCAGCAACATGCTATCGATCGTCCACATTATAAAACTGCCACGACTTTATTTTCTCGTGAAGGGCCATAATCAATGAAACGTGTACTCTTTGCCTGCATCAGCCTAATGTGTTCATTCAGTAATGCTGAAATGCCCCAATTTGATAAGGGGCCACGACCCAAAAACTTTCAAGAACTTCGTTCGTATTACGCAGACCGAGGCCTCAGTATTACACACAAGAAAATTGAACTGTCTCAAGATGTTCAACAAACAAATAATCTTGTCTACGCTCGACGGAAAGATCGTCCACTTCATATTGACACCTTTGTTCCAAAGGACGTGAACTCACTCAAATCTGTCGTAATACTCGTACACGGCGGTGGATGGAAAAAAGGTGATCGATCAAAAGAGCACACGAAGGCGGCATGGTTCAGCAATCGGGGTTACATAGTAGTTTGCCCTGAATATCGATTGTCAGGAGAAGCATTATTTCCAGCGGCAATACACGACCTGAAAGACGCCATCTGCTGGACACGAGAACATGCTTTAGAATGGGATGGTGAACCCGACCGCATGATCTTGATGGGGTTTTCAGCTGGTGCTCATCTGGTTGCACTAGCGGCAACTGCTGGGCCTGAAGCAGGACTCGATACCTCAGAATCTCGGAAACAATCAAAATCTGTAGCTGCATGCATTGCTGTTGCGGGCCCATCGATAACGAATGATGAACGTGCTTTAATGAATGCGAGAAAACCGGATTCGAATTATCAGTTATTTTTTGGCGGACTGCCAGAAACTATTCCAGATATTTACGAGCAAGCATCACCATCGCATTGGGTATCCGGAAATGAACCTCCCATGCTTTTTATCACAGAAGGCAATCCAGATGCTCATACGGCAATTCGTTCAAGATTAGACAAAATGGGAATCCGGAATGAAGGTTTTAATCTGACAGGTGGACTCCATAGCGAATGGAACTGGGAACCATGGTTTACTCCAACAATGGAAGTGACCGAAAGATTTATCCGCTCTGTCTTCACGCATTGATTCGCAATGAGCATTCAACAGACTGCTCATGCCCTATGAAACCCATCCGGTTCGATCGTTACAATGCCATGAGATGTTTCGTTCATCATATGGCACACACCGGTCGTAACGTCGTATAGCATGCCAATAATGCCTACCTGACCAGATTCAATGAGTGCCGAAATTGCCGTGCTTTTTTGCATAATTTCTCGGACAGACCGTTGCACATTTCGTCGAGCAACGTCATCAGCGTCGGTTACACCTTTAATTTCTTTTCCATCAAGCGAGTGCAGTTTGCTACTGTCGCTGTCGAGAACAACTGATTCGAGACTCTGAACAATCGGCTTCAGGTATTCACACTCACGAATATATGATTGCTGGTTCCCATGAGCATAATCAATAGCTGACTGAACGGCAGCACAGCGATTATGCCCAACAACAACAATTAATTTTGCACCCGCCGCGACACACCCAAACTCAATGCTCCCAAGAACTTCTGGCGTTACGATATTACCCGCTACGCGCACACTAAAGACATCGCCAATCCCCAAATCAAAAATGATCTCTGCCGGAGTTCGGGAATCGATACCACTCAGCACCACTGCCATGGGGTGCTGACTTGCTGCAGTAGCTGTAATAAGCCTACTAAAGTCACGTTTCAGACGACGACCTTCTCGAAACCGTTGGTTACCCGCAAGCAGATAACTCAAGGCTTTGCTCGGTGTTGCATGCTCCTGCAATTCACGGCTTGAAAAATCAATGAATTCAATTCGGTCTTCAATTGCATACTTGTCCCTAAAACCTCGAGTACTGACCTGAACACCACGGGCCGGTCCGATGACGTCACGGTACTCTTTGATTAAAGACAGAATATCAGGATCAATATATACAGTGTCATGTGCATCAACCAAGAAATGTTTTCCTGATTCAACATTATCGAATTCCTTCCGTAATGCCGCTCGATTAAGAAAACTAACCTGACTTGCTAACTCAATTCTCGTAACGTCGCCACCAAGGTGATGCTCTACTACCAGTCGCATTGGCTTTCGAAGATTGCTCCAGAGAATAAATATCGTGCTGACTGCAAGGCCAATCAGAATTCCAATAAGTGGATCGGTCAACACTATGGCAAGCAAAGTCACAAGCCACGGAATGAATTGATATTTACCAGCTCGCCAGAGTTCTGCCACGACTTGGGGACTTGCCAATTTGAGGCCTGTGGCTATGAGAATCGCTGCGAGGGCAGATAGCGGTATGAGATTAATCGCGCGAGGGAGCAGCACAACTGATATCGCCAGAAGCGCTCCATGCAGTATTGCCGACCTTTTTGTCCGAGCTCCTGCGTCAATATTCACACTCGATCGGACAATTTCACAGGTCATAGGGAGTCCGCCCGCCATTCCAGAAATGATGTTTCCAATGCCCTGAGCGACAAGTTCCCGATTCGGCGATGTACTTCGCTTCTCCCGATCGAGCCGATCAACTGCTTCCAACGTCAGAAGCGTCTGTAATGACCCAACGAGTGCAATAGCAAACGCTGCAGAGGAAACTGCCGGATTCATAATCTGACTGAAATCTGGATTCTGTAATAAGCCAAAAAAACCGCGTATTGTCTCGGAGACAGGCACATTCACTTTATGAGTCGCACCTATAATCCAAGTTCCCCCAATACGGTCAAAACAGAGGCTGCATACAACACCAAAGAGAACGACGACAAGCGGTGCTGGCACACTTGTTCTTTTTAGAAAAGTGATTCTGCCCCACAAGTAAATAATGGCCAAGGATGCAAGGCCAACAACGATAGAACCCGGATGCAGGTCACCGAGAATTTCGAAGAGTTCTGAAAATGTATTTTGTCGGTCTGGCTGAAAGAAAGACATCTCACCTTCAGGGTCTGTATCATGACCGAATAGGTGGGGAATCTGTTTCAGAATCAGTATGACTCCAATAGCAGAGAGTAATCCACGAACCACACTTACTGGAACGAATGACTTGATAAACCCTCCCCTTAGAATGCCTAGCGCAATCTGAATCACTCCAGCAAGAGCTACCGCAACCAACAATCCTTCGAATGAACCAATTGCTGAAATCTCTGCTGCAACAACTGCGGTAAGACCGGCAGCTGGCCCAGAGATTGTGACTTGTGCGCCGCTAAGTGGGCCAACGATGAGACCAGCAACAATACCAGCTACAACACCGGCAAGTGGAGGAGCATTCGACGCAAGTGCTATTCCAATACAAAGGGGTAGTGCGACGAGAAAAACTACAACACCAGCAAGTACATCATCCCAGACATCACTCACATTATTGTTTTTCAGTGTGGCCAACCCAACATTCCCTTTCATCTGCACTCTAACCATTACGAGATTCAAAAAAACCGGAAGACCAACAATGAGATTTCTGACTCATCGAAGAACAGTCACTCCCTAATAAGCATTTTTAAGCATTTTTTAAGCATTATTTTCTATTCTGAACACCTTAATTTGTCCACTTTTCTTGTTTTCAGGAATTGATGGGAATTCAAAAATTGCGTGATGCAGATTCGTACGTAAAGTTAATACAGGAAGTAGTTAATACAGGAAGTAATGAATCACAGCAAACACTGAGGCTTTTATGACAAACTCACACGCACTTTCTGTTTCTGAAAGTATAGTTCGATCCCTGGTGACTTTATGCCTGGTGTTCTTGGTCTCCACAATAACTCGGGCTGACCAACAGAACACCGCCAATCTTGATCAGA
>JABAAH010000092.1 GCA_014238855.1 Planctomycetota bacterium | reverse complement strand
CAAGGAATACATGGAAGCGCTTGCCAAACTCGAACCAAACGTATTTGTCAATGAACACGAACCACTTCCAGAGGCGCTCGGCTTCGATGAACTCGACAAACTGAAAGATGACCCCTCGCTCGCTGCGTTCACATACATACGGCAAGAATGCAACCGTTGTCACCACGGTGTCAAAGGCCGTTCATCTCGTGGTGACTTTCGTGGTATGGGATGCTCCAGCTGTCATGTTCCATATGGTAATGAAGGGTTGTACGAGGGTGCAGATATAAGCATCTCAAAAACTGAGACTGGCCATCCACTGACGCATCAGATTCAAGGCACCCGTGACGCAGATGTTACGATCCATGAAGTGACCTACCACGGCCTTGCTGTCGAGACGTGCACCACCTGTCACAACCGAGGCAAGCGAATTGGTGTCTCATTTCAAGGCCTTATGGAAACGCCATATGCCTCCCCCCTTGACGAAAATGCTCAAGACCAGCCCGGCCTCCATACAAAACACTATATCGCGATGGAGCAGGACATCCATTACCAGAAGGGCATGAAATGTCAGGACTGCCATACATCTATCGATGTACACGGCGACGGATTTCTCGCAGCAACAAATCTTGCCGCAGTGCAGATTGAATGTTCCGACTGTCATGGCACACCAGATCAGTTCCCTTGGGACTTACCACTTGGATTCATGGATGAATTTGCCGTTGATGTCGCTTCTGGGGCACCACGTGGCACCACTCCACACCAACTCCCGCACACGTGGGCTGGTGCAAAATACGATAGCCAGGACGGGTTCCTCCTGACGGCTAGAGGGAACCCCTATGAAAATGTTGTCCGAAATGGAGACGAGGTTGTCGTCCACACCGCTGAAGGAAAAGACCTACGGCTGAAACCCCTTAAGAAACTTGTCGAAGAAAAAGCAATCAGTCAGCGGGGTTTGGTTGCCATGCAGGGTGTTTCCAAACATCTGAGTCGTATGGAGTGCTACACATGCCACGCAAGTTGGGCTCCACAGTGCTTTGGCTGCCATGTGAAAGTTGACTTCAGCCAAAAAGATCTCTGTCCAGAAATTGATTCATCACGCCAAGGTTTTGACTGGGTTGCCGCCGGTCGAAAACATGCGACTGAGGAACATCGTGCTGATTCAGGTGAGGCCGACTACGATCTCATGATTCCTGGCAAAATCAGTGAACTGCGAAGCTATCTACGTTGGGAAGAACCAATGATGGGTGTCAACGGTGAGGGCAGGGTGACGCCACTCGCACCAGGCTGTCAGCCCTCAGTTACAATCATTGGGGCTGATGGTGAACCTATTCTGACAAACCATATCTTCAAAACACCTGCCGGGCTCGAAGGAAGTGGTGATGAAGGTCAGTTAGCTATCGACATGAGTCCCGTCCAGCCACACACCATGACGAAAAACGCACGAACCTGCGAGTCGTGCCACGCATCGGATAAAGCCCTTGGACTTGGTATCAATGGCCCTCGGAACTGGGATGAAAAACATGTCGTTGATCTTGAAACAACTGATGGCACGATTCTTCCTGAATCTGCAAGAACACAGATGGGTGCGATTGAGAATTTGGATCACGACTGGTCGCAGATTGTGGACAGAGAGGGAAATCAACTTGCCACTGTGGGCCATCACTGGAAACTTTCTCGTTCATTCAACAAAGATGAGATTACTCGGATTTCACGAGATGGCACATGCGTTGCCTGCCACAAAGAGATTCCAGAAAGCGATGTCGCCGTGAACCTCCTGCACCACGTCGCCAAATACACTGGTAATCTGCCGGTTTCATCAAAAGAACACGGCAAGCTGGTAAACAAGATTCTTCTCACATCAGCCTGGGGTCAGGTTCTGTTGGCTACCGGAGTCCTCGCTGCTGCGATTGGTGGTGGATACTGGGCATCGACCCGTCGGAAGAAGTTGACTCCATAGTAGTCGACTCCACAGCATTGGAAGCCGAACTAGGTAGTGGAAGCCGAACTAGGTAGTGGAAGCCGAACTAGGTAGTGAAGGCTGAATTAGGCCTTCGCAAGACTTTTCCGTGTCAGAAGCAGACCCAATCCAATGAGAATCAGTTGGCTGAGTACATAACCCATGAGAAGCATCAAAACGCCACTCGTGAAGCCATAACTGTGCAAGCCGATTCCGAGTTGATTTGTTCCAAACCAACTCCAGGCGGTGATGATATTGCCACCTATTACAAATAACGCAAAGCCACGTTGTCCGATCCATCGATCCCAGCGAGCGTGTAACACTGCTGCATTCCATAAGACGATCATGAGGGCCCCGTTTTCTTTTGGATCCCATCCCCAAAAACGGCCCCAGCTATCGTCAGCCCACAGGCCACCGAGCACTGTCCCAATAAAACTAAAGAAAAGTGCAAAACATACAACGCCGTATGTCATACGATAGAGCCGGTCCTGTACCCGGGTAACTGTCTTTGCATCAGACTGTTTTGTTTTTACATTTCCCACCCACATGCGGTGCACAAGGGCGCACGTCCCAAGCAAACCCGCCAGAAACGTTGCCCCATACCCAAGGGTCACCGTGACGACATGCGTGGAAAGCCAAAACTGTGTGTCCAGCACTGCTTGCAACACATGCATGGTATCACCCGTATCGAGACCATACGCGACCATCAATGTCAATGCTCCAGACAATGCAGCAGCCAGATTCCCAATACCCATACGGAACAGCACTTCCAGCACCAAGCCTGCAACAACGCATCCCCAGCCAATGAAAATTGCTGAAGAATATAAATTCACTACGGGTGGTCTGCCCGTCAGCCAAATCCTTGCGCCAATCGCAAAGGTATGGAGAATCAGTGTTCCAATAAGGAGCCACGTCACAAACTGATTGAGTGGCTTATGCCACGCAAGAAAACTGACAAATGACAGGACGATAGCACATAAGTACAGCCATCGGGAAATTGATGTTGGATTAAATCCGTTATACCAAGACTCAAAAGCAGCTTTTCCTGTCGTCTCTTGAACAATCGGAAAGGGCCGAATAGCGTTCTTATAGTCAACCAATTTTGCATTGAAAACATTCGGCTGTTTTTCGACTGATGCGAGAAGCTCCATAAATGGAAATATCGCTGGATTCGGCCGATAGGCTGGCTGACCTTCTCGACCATCGAACATACGGGCAACCATTGCTCTAGTGACTGCAGAATAAAGCGACTGCCATTCACCCGCCGGGCCTGCCGCCACCTGCTCCGGATCTTTAACACCGTCTGGTGGAATAGCCGCCGGTGGATGCTCTTTATCGAGGAGTCGGGACCGTTGTATCGTCAACCGTAATTGCTCAATTGCTGCTTGCCGAGACTCCTCATCAGCGGCATCTATACGTGGTGGTGCAGGCGTGTCATAGGCAAACCGAACAACATCGTAGACCATCATTTTTCGATTGATCTCAGCGCATTTTTTCTGAAAGAATGTCCTTTTCTCTGGCATTACCTCTCGAGCTTTCGCAATTTGCTTTTGAAGAGCTTCTCGACCATCCTGCAATTCATTCAACGTATATCGATGTCCAGACCGCCGAGTAAGATCAAACAAATCAAGCACTTCACGGGCGTCAATCCGAAACACAGGTGCATCTCCAACCCAGTCTGCTTCTGCCATCACCGCAAGAAGCCACTGAGTGGCTGAGACCGTTCCGCTTGGACCCTTTTCAGTATCTGGCATCTTGACTGACGTTCGATTACTCAGTAGCTGCAGCGTGTTTCGCGCAACAGTGTCAAGCGGTTTCACACGACCTTCGTGCATTACAGGAATTTCTCCCGCGCCTCTCCAATTCGATTCATCAGAGGACATTTTCTTCACTCGTGCGGCTGGCACTGCAATCAGCCCCACAAGAGAGAGCGCCAGCACCGGAGCAAACCAGTACTTCTTTCGTAATGAACTCGTGCCATCGCTTTCGCGTCGGATCTGTTTTTTGTTCGCCCTTATTCCGGTATCCGTTGAACCGGCACGCTCACTCTCCTTTTCCTCATTGGCTGCCTCTCGCTCATGACGATCTGCAAATCGAACAAAAGTCCCACCGAAGTGAGCCAGCATGCCCCAGAACGCGAGAACGCATGCAACATACGGAATCAGCCAGCCTGCATTTTCCACAACCTGTAAGCCCGTCATCTCACTGATGCTGCCATCGGCAAGTTGCACCTTGGAATAATTACTTTGAAAGAAGGTCTCTCCCCTATACCGGACTGGATTATTCATCCAGATTCGCCCTGGCTGTTCAGCTCCGGTCGATTCATCCGTAAAGGTCACAAAAGAAGAATAGTCACGAGGAGTCTCACTTGCTGAATAATTGATCCTCCGAACGTCATTAAGTTTCACTTCGTACGATTTATATTCCCGACGGAATCGTAACTGTAACCGCCACTGACCAAAGTCTGTGTCAACCGTATCACACACATCTCCATCTACCTCCATGAACAACTGACTACGATCATTCATGAACTGTGGCACAAGAAACACACCGAGATCTTCACCACTCTTCCTGTCCACAAGTTGAACATACGCTGCTGCAACATTACTTTTCGATGAGGCTCCGCCCTCGGGTGGTCTTTGCATAGCAAGCCAGCTTATGCCAAGGCCTGTGGTTGCAAGATTTTCAGCAAATGGTCCAACCCGTGTTACCGACGCATTCGGAAAGTACTCGAGCACTTTGATATCGAAAGGGATATCATCCAACACGAGGGCTTCACCACCGGCCCTTGCATTGAGTAACCGACCAGAGATCGCCGTCACAGATTCTGACTTCTCACCAGCTTGAGCTATCTGAACACACGCCAACTCCATTTCATCAGTTCTGCAGACCATATTTGATGACTGCCCCTCCACTAAATTCAAGCGTTCTTCAATCTGCCGATCCCCAAAAGCAAATTGCCCAAACATCAGCATGCCAACGGCGATGTGAATCAACACATTTCCACCACGAGCACCAAAAACCATAATGAGGCCTGCCAGTAAGACAAGAGAAGCAATACTGGACTGCATCAACTGCCACATAATGCGCAGACCAGGCTCATTCATTCGCCACGACTCACCACCAAACAGCATGCCAACAGCAGCACCACCTGCGCTAATCGCTGCAACTGCTAGTGAAATTCGCACAAGCCGCCTGTAATTTCCGGTGAATGCGACGGCAGCAAGGCCAACCGCTGCGACCGCGGATCCTATTTGCATAAGCTGCCACACCGTCTCGTAATCGATAGGCGGCTTGCCCTGGAGACCATCTGTTCGGTGCCCTGTAAATATGACGAGAAGCGCCAGCAGTCCACCAACAACCGACACAACTGTTCCCCAGAGTAACCGAGAACCCTTGGACGCAATGTGAAACCGTGTTGCCTTTGCCGCGATAAGGTTCACCAACATGACAAAACCAATGGTTGCACCTCCAGGAAAGGGAAACCACCCAACAAGCGTTGACTCACCGAAAACAGTGACCGGGAAAAAATCTGAAAATGGAACTTGTGCAACCCAACAGTTAAAATATTCAGCTTTTACTTCCGGAAGACTTTTTTCATCCTGAGCAAGAGTTCCTACAAACAACAGAAATGTTGCTGCAAGAAACATCACAACCGTAATTTTTAATGACCCAAGCGCACGAAGGCCCTGCCACGCAGTCTTCTGGGCAGAAAATTCTGTCACCCGACGCGAAACCCCGTACTGTAAAGGCACATTACCTGTCGCAATAATCAAAATCCTTTTTTCCTTTACTCTGCTCCCACTGATTCAGCAGCACTCATTTGCAAGGATGCCATGAACTTCAGAAACTTTTTCTGTTCTTTTTTAGCAACAACAGAGGCTCCCTTAAACTTCACGAACAGAGTCATTTCCTCGGTCATCGGCAGCATGCCTCCTAAGATTGCTTCAACATCCTCGCCAGACTCTTCACCAGATTGTGTGAGCAAGACAACAGTTGCTTTTTTTCCCTGAACGTCAACGCTGCCAGCCTTCGCCATTGCCGCATCAACCAAGCCTGCAATAGTCTCAGCCGTAGCATCTGCGTCAAGCTGTTTCTGCCACCGTTCAACATTACTCCGAAGTGTCCCAGCTGCTGGAATGATCGAAACTTCCTGGCCGTCACCAATCGCCAGCGTCGCAAGACGCATGCCAGTAGGCCCCGACACCTCAGTCCATCCTGCCGGAAGGTCGTATTCGATTTCCCGGGCCCGCTTCTCAGTAGGCCGACGAGTCGGCTGGGCAATATCACTCGGAGAGAGTGTCTTCTCCTTCGGGGCAATGTACCGGCGGATATCAGTACTACGAATCGCTGACTTTGAATTACATCCAGATACGCACAGGCCTGCGGCAATGAGCACGACGTACGACAGTATAGAAGGCTTGCCTCGATAAAATGCCCACAAAAAGAAGTAGCTCAATAGGCAGGGGCGTTTCACTGGCATTCCAATCAAAAATACATTTAAATTCGACACACTACGATTTGATATTTAGAAATATCGTCTAAGAAGAAATGTCGACCGAATAATCTATCTTACTGAAAACGTCGCCTCTTCATAAGAATAGGCAATGAAGTTCAAAGTACCCATGATTATAGTCCAATAGTACAAAATTCACGCTCTCCGCTACCACAAACACTCACAAATGTGCAAGCCACTTCTCTGACATCAATAAACGAATAAACACCAGTTCACA
>JABAAH010000091.1 GCA_014238855.1 Planctomycetota bacterium | reverse complement strand
GTCACGAACGCAAGTGCCACCGCACTCGATAACAGGGCAAGCAACTGCCCATTATCAATGAATGTCTCAAGCCGTAGACGTAAAAAAAATTCGGTGAACATAGAACGTTTGGCTGATTTTTCTGGTCGATCCGATTGTTTTGATTCTAATGTATTTATTTTATATGCTTTTCAAAACCATGACTAAAGAACGAAGGCCATAATAGAAGTGTTCTTTTTGGCGGACACACATCACCTTATGAGACAACACATGCGTCGATCTACATCAACTTCATTCATACATCTAACACACAGAGTCACCACGTGTGGCCTGAAATGGCTTGTTGTCATGTCTGTCGTGGCCGTCGCATTCATCATGTGCCCTCGTCCTGCAAATGCCATCGAAATGTTTACTTTTTTTGGTGATGGAAGTCGGGTCCCGCTCCCAAGCCTTGAAACACCGATTGAAGCCTATCCTGGCATTCCCCTCCGAAGTGACCGATTACGAGCCCAACGACGAACTACGTATCGAGTCCCCGCCCAAACAGGGGTGCCTGTTGGCAACGGTCGCATAACCATCCGCGCAGTGCCCGGCACCGGAACCGCAACAGAATACAACGACAACGTCCGCCCTGCTGCTGCACCAGAGAGAATTCAAACGCCTCCCCCGTCACGCAATCGCCGCGTTCGCTGGCGAAGGCAGTAGTAGATCAACTTTTCAAACTTTTTCCTGACGGCACCACGAACAGGGACGTAGAGCCCGTAGGAATTATCTAAATTTCCTGTCCGCATGACATCTGATAGATTCTGTTAGGTCCGTATGACTGAAACAGAGGGTTTGAACACATGCTGTTGGGAGCCGTTTTTGAAAGAGAAGTGCGCTTTGCACCAAAATCAAAAGGGCTGTTTATTGGTCGTGCGGTATATGCTGGTAGTCTTCTGGCAATTATCGCCACATGCTGGCTCGTTCTCACGGGCACCCAAGCTGTCACCTCACCTGGCGACACTGCCAGATTCGGTGCGACGCTTCTGAGAACACTTGCTCCTCTTCAACTTTCTCTGGCCGTTCTTGCAGCAGCTATGACCGCAGCCATAGCAGTGAGTGTAGAAAAAGATCGTCGCACCCTCGAGCTATTGCTTCTCAGCCGCCTGAGTGAGCGAGAACTTGTCCTTGGGAAACTCGCAGCAAGCCTCCTCCGAGTCCTTTTAATGTTGCTCTCAGCGATTCCAGTCTTTGGGATTGCCTCACTCTTCGGCGGTGTTACTGGCATTCAGCTTGGAAGACTCTTTATTGTCACTGCCGCCGCTGCTCTTTCTGCAGCAAGCATCGCAACCACCGTGGCTTTCTGGAAAGATACAACGTTTCAAGCTGTTGCAATAACCGCTTTCGCCTTGGTTGCATGGATTGTGATCGGTGAGGCCGCTGCACGCTGGTTTGGCCCCCTTGTTGGAGAACAAATTTCTCCAGCACGGGCTATGTTTGCAGCGATCTATCCTGCCGGAGGGAATCTCGGCTCGTTCCTAAGCCTCTGCGGACTTGTCATTATAGGAACCAATTTGGTTGCGATCCGAAATGTAAGAGGCTGGAACATGGCCCGAGATGCTCGTCGAGCCGCACAGGCTCAAGGGACCACCGGCTCATCAAGAAGCCGTCCAACGAGAGACATCTGGGAAAACCCCATACTCTGGCGCGAAGTATGCACCAATGCATACGGCCGCACAATTGTTATTGTGAGAATAGCGTGGCTCCTTCTCTTTACTGCAGCAGTTGCCGGCATCGTGTCTGAAGCTCGTGCCGAAAACCCAGATCGTTTTGCTGTAGCAGTTGCAATTATTCCTATGGCATTAGCCAGCCTGCTTGCCATTACAGCACTTGCTGTAACCAGCATTACAACTGAACGAGATCGTGGCTCACTCGACCTCTTACTTGTCAGTGACCTTGAACCAAAAGAGTTTATTTGGGGAAAGCTCTTCGGAGCCATTGCCGTTGCTCGTGAAGTTGTCATCCTACCACTACTGCTGTGTGTCGCACTTGTAGTAAGTGGAATTGCCTCAGTTGAGAATGGTATCTACCTCGTCCTTGGTACTGGAATTCTCTTATTCTTTGCTGCTGTCCTGGGAATTCATATCGGGCTTTCTTACCCCTCGTCCCGACGGGCAATTGGAATTGGCTTAGGAACAATTGCTTTTCTCTTTATCGGAGTCGCCACTGCGATGCGAATCATGGTTGCATTCGGATCGAGTTTCGAATTGCAACTCGCCCCGTTTCTAGCCGTCATTGTCGGTGGAGGCATTGGGCTCTACGCAGCACTGTCGGCTCGTAATCCATCACCTGCAATCGGCTGGGCCTCTGCTATTTTGCCAGCGCTTACCTTCGTCGGAATTACCGGGTTTCTCCAAGGCAATACGCTTCAGGTGCTTCTTGTCGTAGCTGTCGCTTATGGCTTCACAACAGTCGCATTACTTGTGCCAGCAATTGGTGCGTTTGATGTTCTTACCGGTCGAAGTTCAGCCGGTGATGCATAAAGTCTCACAAGCCAACGCGTGTAGCAATGCGGCTTTTGTGAGGTCAACGAATCGTGGCAACTCCATCTTCAGATTCAAGAGCTGACAATCGATCGACTGTCTCTGGTGGTGCATCCCCTTTTGAAATTGCTGCCCGATAGCTTTCGACAGCATCTTCTCGGCGACCAAGTGACTCCTGAGCCAATCCCTCCAACGCAAGGACATCTGCTGGCACCTGATTCGGACCATATGTCTCTTCGAGAATTGCAAGCGTCGCCAAAGCCCGTTTAGGCCGATCAAGCTGACGATAAACCTCAGCAGTTTGGCGAAGAACATCTCGACTATCTGGCTGGAAGGCTAGTGAATGCTGAAAATCAGCAAGGGCATCAACTGGCTTACCACGAGCCAGATTTACCTGGCCAAGCAACTGCCACGCTTCAGAGGATCGTGGCGCTGAAGCAACTGCTTCTTTGGCTAACCGCTCCGCATCATCAAGAAGCCCAAGCTGGAGATACATCGCCCCTCCTTCAAGACATAAATCAATATCTCCAGGAGACAACGAGAGTGCTTTTCCGATTTGATGAACGGCCTCCATTTTTTCGCCACGGTCCCAGAGAACACCTGCGTAGTGCTTCCGAGAATCAACGTCTGTTGGACAGTGATCAACCGCTTGCTCCAGCAGGCCTTCAGCTCTCAAAAGATCACCAGCATCACTTGCTGATAGCCCAAGATTACTCAATCGCCTTGCTTCAGCGACCTGCTCCGGAGCGGGACCATTCCGAGGCACAAGCCGACACCCAGTAGACGATATCGCTACAACCAGCACAAATAACACGAACCATTTTCGTCTGTGATCGATTGGCACGATTGCTTCGAGTCCGTTGTAAAGAATTGGCTTCATAAGCCAGAGATTGAGAATGACGCCCTCAAACTACCGGGACCTTATAGGTTTTTTATCTGCAGGCACAACGCCTTTCAATTTTGCAGAGCAATCACGAGTCCTATGGAACCTTGGCAAAAAGGAGGGTTTGGGACGGTCATCCGTTCCAGGGTAAGGACAACAAACAGATAGTCCGTGCTGTGCCGAAGGAACTAAGAGATATGACCTAAAAACCGAATTTTAGCTGCAACAGTGTAGCCCTGATCCTGTTCTGGACTGCCCACATGGCCCTGTTTCATAACCGTCGCCTCCTTCAAATAGCTGCGATTATATTCCTCGTCGCCGGCTGTGACGTTCGAGATGAAACAGTTAATTCAACCCAGTCAATTCATCATCACTGGCCAAAGCCCGTGACCAACCGCATCGAACAGCGTGACTCTCGGGATGGACAATTTGGAGCAGCCAGAATCTCTTTCATCGAGAACTGCGACGCCGGCTTGCGATTGGCCAATGTAGCCAACAAGCCACTTCTTATTGTCTTTCGCGCGGCTTGGTGCCGCTGGTCCATGGCTCTTACTCAACAAACACTTAGCGACCCATCAATCGTATCTCTCACGGATGGCTTTATCTGTGTCCAAGTCGATGCAGACAGGCATTCAGAAGCATGCAGACAATATAACGTTACACAATTCCCAACGATTCTGATTGTCGGCACGGGAAAGAAAGAAATCTGCCGACGCAGTGGTCACACCCTGGTGACAGATCTTACACCGATTCTTCAGCAAGCTCTGTCCCCAAACCAGTTTGTAGCACACCATCCTCACGCTGTAACAAACAACACCATACCTGAAGCAACACATGCAGAGCCCTTAGTAACCCAAGAATCAATCCATACAGCAAAGACTCCGACCCAACAGAATGCACGCTAACTGCATTGCCTTTTATCACCTCAAGCGTGTACCACACTGTAGTTCGTTCATGCGATAGCCTCGCACCATCCACATCCAAGATGTCGTAATGAAAAAAAATTCGAGCCAAAAATTGTCGAAAAAAGACTTTCATAGCTACCCATGGTGGAGCCCACGATTCTGGCACGGCATGCCGATGCGGGTGTGGTTTGATCTAGTCCGTCAAAATCATTGGAAAATTGCACCGAGTCGACTTGGACTCCTTGGCACTATCTCAGCTGCCTCATGCTTCAATTCAACAGCTGAATCGCTCTGTAAAGCCCGCTTCCGAAGACAACTGGAATCACCCCCAGACACCGGGCCACCACTTTTTATTATCGGACACTGGCGAAGCGGCACCACCTTACTGCATGAATTACTCATGCTTGATGATCGTTTTTGCTGCCCAACGACATATCAATGTTTTGCTCCGAGCCATTTCTTACTCACAGAAGCTTTCCTGACAACTGCGCTTGCCTGGATAATGCCAGCCAAGCGTCCGATGGATAATGTCGCCGCTGGCTGGCATCGGCCACAAGAAGATGAATTTGCTCTTGTGAACATGGGTGCGGCATCTCCCTACCGACGAATGGCTTTCCCGAACACGATGCCTGCAGAGCCAACTGCCCTCGATCTTGAAACCCTAACAGCAGAAGAACTGCAGCAGTGGAAAGGCCTCCTGCAAAGATTTATTGCAATGCTTGCGATCCGGGATGCTCGCCGACCAATTCTCAAAAGCCCAACACATACCGCACGAATGGCAGTGCTGGCAGGCATGTTCCCAGGGGCTCGTTTTCTTCATATTGTTCGTGATCCGTTTGTCGTATTCCCTTCAACAAAACGGCTCTGGAATTCATTGCATCATGTCCAATCGATGCAGATTGATTCTGAAAAAAATGCAGAGGAATATGTATTCCAGTGTTTCGACACAATGTACTCAGCGTTTGAACGTGACCGCGAACAACTCCAACCTGGTCAATTGCACGAAATACATTATGAAGAACTTGTTGCGAATCCCGTATCGAGTATGGAAAAAGCATACGAGAAACTTGGTCTCGGGGGCTTCGATAAAGTACGCCCCGCCTTCGAAGAACAAGCCGAATCAATGAAGGGGTACACGACAAATACATACCAGCATGATACGAGGATCGTTTCCGAAATATCCCAACGGTGGCAGCCATTCATTCAACGTTATGGTTATAAAAAACCGTCTGTAAGCTAGGCCGATCGCCAAAGAAAAATGCTGCTTGAAACGCACGCCTCACGAAGGCTTTTTTCATCGACGGAGAATAGACGCTGAGCAAATTTCTTCGACGCCATCCGTTAGAAAGCGTAGCTACACACGATCCTGATGACGGGACGTGCCCCGCTTACTACGGCAATCGAAACAGATACCTGACACAATAAGTCGGTGACTCTGTGCTAGGAACTGATGCGTCTCTGCTACCGCATTACGTAATTTAGCAAGTTCTTCACTTGAAAACTCAATGAGCTTTTGACAACTCGTGCAATACAAATGATCGTGTTGAGGATAGCCGTAGTCATGCTCGTAGACAGCACGTCCGTCGAGTTCCATCTTCTTTAATATACCGGCTTCTACCATTTCATTGAGCGTGCGGTAGACAGTCGGACGGCTCGCTTGTGCTCCAGCAGGTGTTTTTTTGAGATCAACAAGAAGCTGCTCTGCATCAAAGTGCTCATGACGAGTCATGACATGATCAACAATCACCTGTCGCTGACGGGTGATTCGCTTCCCTCGCGTCTGCATAAATTCGGCAAATCGTTCTTGCGGCGTAAGAGCCGTATTCACACTGCCAAGTGAAAAATTAGCATCTACTGACATGTTTAACTGCTCACTCATGGTCCGGCCGATCACCTTGACACCTTGCCCGAAAGAACATTTCTAGGCTCCTTCTACCACGTTTATAATAGCACAGACCGGGTGAAGGGTTATAGCCTCAGCATTGGAGCCAAAAAAAAGCTCCCTAGGCTGTTGTCCTGCCTAGGGAGCGTTCTCTGTAGTTGTTTGGCTCAAATACCTGAATCGCTTACGAAAGCCGATCGAGCAAACGGTCAATCGCTACGTCTAGTTTTTCGGCAGTTTCATACGTACCGTCTGCGATCGCAGATCGAATTGAGTTCACCCTGTCGAGTCGTACGTCACTTACAGTCTCGGCTGCCTGCACAGCATCTACTGAAACTGAAATGTTGTCATGCACCTCAGAAAGACCCTCTGCCTGGGTCTTCACAGCTGCATCTGTTGCTTCAACACCTTGTACACCGCTCACAGATACTGAACCGTGCGCTGAACTGACACCTGAAATATTCATTGTTGCAGTTACTACAACTGCTAATACTACACCATGCGCTAAAGCAATAGTAGTAAGGTCACTCCCCATCATAATTGAACCGGCACCAATGAATGTCAAGGCAAAAGTACCT
>JABAAH010000090.1 GCA_014238855.1 Planctomycetota bacterium | reverse complement strand
GGCGACGATAGTAATGGCGTGACCGGTGTTCGGTTGCAAAGTACCACGGGATCAGACGAAGAAACCACCTTAAAGGCGGTGGGTGTGTTTCTGGCAATTGGTCACACTCCAAATACAGGGTTCTTGGATGGCCAATTGGAACTTACCCCAAAGAAATACGTTGTTTGGAAAAACCACTTTCGTACATCGACGAATGTTGAAGGGGTCTTTGCAGCGGGTGACGTAGCCGATGATTACTACCGCCAAGCTATTTCAGCCGCCGGTACGGGCTGCATGGCAGCACTTGATGCAGAAAGATGGCTTGCCGAAGAGGAATAGAAGGGTCGAGTATTGAAGGCATTTAGCCCTCTGAGCAGAACTTTTTGAGTGTCACGAGATAGGTTTTGGTGTTCGAAAAATGGTGGCCGAGAGTCTGCTTATGGGATTTTTTCTTATTCCTCTTTTTCTTCATTGGAAGGGCTGTCGACTGGTGCTGGCCAAACGAAGTCGTCGGCTGATTCACGATGCATTTCCTATCAGTTCCAGTGGAGTGCGATAATGTCCTCGTTAGAGTGAAGCTAGAGGCTCAAAATATAGAAGTTCTTGGGTCTGTTTTGGACGGTACAAACCTTCGGCTTGGAAAAGTATCTTCTGCCTTTGCCACCTGGAGTAAAAAAACCCGGCCGGAACATGTCCGGCCGGGTCGATGTGGCATTGTCAGTGAATTATCGGGGAATAATTCACTGTCAAGCTTTTTTAGATTCCGCAGGATGGCTCGCATCCACAAGTTGGCTCGCAACCGCAAGCTGGCTCACATGCTGTCTCACAACCACAGGTTGGCTCACAGCCACAAGCTGGTTCGCAACCACAGGCTGGCTCGCAACCGCAAGCTGGCTCACAGCAATGACGTTGTGCACGACGCTGCATCTTGGCTTCGTGAAGACCACGGAACCATGCACCAATCTTGCCGCATCGCTTCTCTCGGCAGCCGCTGTCGCAGCATCCAGCATCACAACCGCAAGCTGGCTCACAACCACAGGCTGGCTCACAACCACAAGTTGGTTCGCAACCACAAGCTGGTTCGCAGGCTGGCTCGCAACCACAGGTTGGCTCACAACCGCAAGCAGGCTCACAGCAGCCATTATTTGCTTGGTGGTGATTGCCGAAAAGACCGGCTTCTGCAAAGGTACCTAAACACAATAAAAGTGCGGCCGATAGACCGCCTAAGTAAAACGCTCGACTCATGGGTGAGACTCCTTGACACTGAAATAGGGTGATAGACCGCCGAATCCCTTGATCGACGGTGAAGCGTCGGAGGCGCCCGAAACTTCTCTCAAAGATTGCCCATAAAAACCCAATGTCAAACTTTTCCGGGGGGTTTTTTAAAAAAAATAATCTGCTACTGTAAAACCTGCTCTCTAGGAGCCTAAAAAACAACTCTGGATAGCCTTTAATCGTGACAAAGGCAATTTTTTAGAAAGTCTAATATTCAGAAGCAAAAACAGAGAATTCCCACAAAGCGGTGGGGAAGTGTTGCTCTGTTGCTTTTGCTTACTCGTCCAGCATTTCACGAAATCGTAGAAAAAGAGGAGATGAATCGTGAGGGCCTGCTGCCGCTTCGGGGTGATACTGAACACTGGCAGCAGATTCCGTCTTGTGGCGAATGCCCTCAATGGTGCCATCATTGAGATTTCTGTGTGTGACTTCGAGTGTCGATGGAAGGGTCTCCTCTTCTACAGCAAACCCATGATTCTGTGATGTGATTTCAACTCGACCGGTTTCCAGATCAAGAACAGGTTGGTTTGCACCACGATGACCGAATTTTAGTTTAAATGTTTTTGCACCACACGCCTGAGCCAATAATTGATGTCCTAGACAAATCCCAAAAATTGGTACTTGACCGACTAAATCTCGGACTGTCGATACACCATAATCAACCATTTCAGGATCGCCCGGCCCATTGCTTAAGAAAACACCGTCTGGTTTTAGCTTAAGAACTTCTTGAGCCGTTGTGTTGCCTGGGACTATGGTTACTTTGCAGCCCTTTGATATAAGGTGCCTTGCGATGTTCCATTTCATACCAAAGTCGAGTGCCACAACATGTTTTTCTATGGTGTGTTGAGGTATCGGTAGAAATTCTCCACCCTCAATCGGTTGAGGTAGTGGTGTTCCGTCAGCTGCAAGCGGTTCATTCCATTGGCTTGTTTCAGTAGGCATAACTTCTCGGACAAGATCACGTCCGACGAGTTTAGGTGCTTCCTGAGCCGTGCGTACAAGTTTGTCTTCATCAAGAATGTCTGTTGAAACAACCCCGGTCATCGCTCCTTGGGTCCGAATGTGGCGAACAAGAGCTCTCGTGTCGATGCCACTGATGCCAACAACACCTGCTTCCTTTAAATACTCGTCAAGTGTTCCAGTAGCGGTAAAGTTACTTGCCATTCGGCTTGCTTCTCGTACAACAAAACCAGCCATCTGAAGATGACCGCTCTCGACATCTCTCGGATTAACTCCGTAGTTGCCAATTTGTGGCGCAGTCATCGTAAGAATCTGGCCACGATAGCTTGGGTCAGTGAGGATTTCCTGGTAGCCAGTCATTGAGGTATTGAAACAGACTTCACCAGTCACTGTTCCTCGGTGTCCAAATGATTCACCTAAAAAAAACGTGCCGTCTTCGAGTGCAAGGGCTGCTTGTGCCACACCAAAACTCCTTTTCGATTCAAATTATCGAAGTGCGAAAACTTTTGAAAGTAGTTCCAATACTTCTGATCATAGCAGCACAAACTGCCGCGAAAACCAGTATGGTTCGTCTGCCGTAAAACAAACAATTTCTAGGCCTGATATGCCTTCCCTGACGTATTAAAATGATATCTTGATGAAGAGTCTCTTTGGAGAAAACACATGGTAGCGATCAGTCGAGCCCAAGTTCGTGAAGTTGACAGGATGGCAGTGGAGGACTTTTCCGTGCCCGGAATTGTCCTCATGGAGAATGCTGGCCGCAATGCAAGTGAAGCAATTATCGATATGTTTGATTCAGTTTCAAAACAAGACGTTGTGGTGGTCGTTGGGCCTGGAAACAATGGTGGAGATGGACTCGTTATTGCACGCTATTTGGAACTTGCTGGGGCCCGAGTGAGGATCGTATTAGCGGCACTCTCGAACCGTCTCAAGGGAGATTCACTAACAAATCTTAACATCGTTACTCAGTCTGGAATAGAAATATTCTGTCTTGCTGGTGCCTCGGAAGAACGTTGGCAGGCAGTCTTGGCTTCAGCAACATGCGTCATTGATGCAATCCTTGGAACTGGTGGAACTGGTGCGATACGAGGTGATTCCAAGATTGCGATCGATTCAATTGATAAGCGAATGAAAATCACACCACGGCCTGTCATCATTGCTATTGATGTGCCATCAGGCTTTGATTGCGATCATGGAACCGCTGATGAAAAGTGTATTCGTGCAGACACAACACTAACATTTGTTGCATCAAAGCAAGGTTTTCATGCCGCTGATGCCAAACAGTACATTGGTAAAGTTCAGGTAGTAGATATTGGCGTGCCACGGGCCGTACGTGCTCGTTGTGGGCTGTGAATGCATGGAAGCAAATGCTTCGATCGACGGTACTGGACTGGTTTTTTAACGGGCCGGTCTCCGGTGTGCACCGTGTCCTCTCTCCTTCAATAAAACTGGAGTTCCACGGAACGCACGAGGAATCACAGGCCACGCCTCTGTAAGAAAATAGGCATATGTGCCGTCAAGAAATTCAGGAGTGATACAGAATCTTCCGTTGCACTCATCAAGATCACCCGTGCCTTCAGCAAATTCATAATCTTGGATAAAGGCCCCGTCATATCGGCCACCAGGACTGTCGCTGCCGCCTGGTCGGTTCCCTTCTTTGAGCTGAAAGCCAGTGGTGAGTTGTGTAATCGGACTTTTTGGGTCGTCTGGATGACTGTAACCATAGGCGTAATACACAGGAAATCCATCTGCAGCCCAACCAAGAAGTGGTGAATGTTTTTCTGATTGATGTTCATTTTCAGTAAAACCAAGTTCATTTAGTAATCCTGTAGGAATCCCGTGGTAGTGGTACATACCACCAGGCTGAACATGTGCATGATTTGAATCGAGTCCAAGACGAACAGCTCCTCCGAGTGCTTCGTAGTTCCAGTCCGCACTCCGATTCCCCATCCAGAATTCCGCCGTTCCAGGCTCAAAAAGCACACCATTCACACCAATACCAAATGGCATATTCGGTGGACCTCGCTCAGTACGTAGATGAAGTGACGTTGCCTCTTTGTTGGTGACCGGATGAAGCGGAATGCGGATGGTCCAATTCTGCGCAGCAATGGCATTCGGATTTCCTCTATTTGGAAATTCACCAACGGTATGCTTCGGAATGTCATTTGATTCGATAACACGAAATCCATCTTTTTCAGTTATTTGAACACGGTTTGATGTAAGTGGTTTTTTGTTGGCTGGGACAAGCGTAAGGGCTGAAGCCTTGGTGACTTGATGCTTCCGCATGCGGGGAGGTCCCTGTCCAAAGAGAACAAATGAGAACGTTGTTGCGATGAGAACCAGAGCAACTGCAATAAAATGCTGCTGCCTCATTTGGATATTTCTTAGAATCATCAAATCCTCCAATTAAAGTCTGAGGTTACCCTTTGGTCTGACCGTTTCCTGTCACAATATATTTGTATGTAGTCAACTCTCTTGGACCACAGGGTCCACGGGCGTGAAGCTTGTCCGTTGAAATTCCGATTTCAACACCTATTCCAAGTTCACCGCCATCATTGAATCGAGTACTCGCATTAATAAGAACGACTGCAGTATCGACCCGAGCAGCAAATCGTTCAGCCATAGCGTCATCTGAAGTTACGATAGCGTCAGTGTGTCGAGATCCAAAGCGATTAATGTGATCAATCGCTTCGTCTATTGAACGAACCACAGCTACCGAAAGTTTCGGCCCTAGAAATTCCATTGCAAAATCTTCTTCTGTTGCACGGCCTATCCCTGGAAGAAGTTTGCAAGTTTCATCGTCACCAACGATTTCAACGCCGTGAGATTGAAGTTGCTCAGCTATACGAGGAAGATATTTTTCAGCAACATTTTTGTGTACAAGAAGAGACTCTGCTGCATTACAGACTCCCATTCTCTGGCACTTGGCGTCGACTAGAATCTTTTCCGCCATATCAAGGTCGGCAGTCGTATCTACATACACATGGCAGTTTCCGCTGAAATGTTTCAACACGGGCATTCGTGCCTCAGAGCAAACTCGTCGTATGAGGCTTTCTCCACCCCTTGGAATCGCAAGATCAATCAAGTCGTCGAATTGGAGAAAAGCGCCAACTGCCTCACGATCTGCAATGTCGACGAGCTGAACACAATCAGCCGGCAAACCACTCGTAGTAATGGCCTTACGAATACTTTCAATAATTCTTTTGCTTGAATGAGCAGCTTCTTTCCCGCCACGTAAGATGACAGCATTTCCCGAAGCGATCGCTACTGCTGCTGCATCAGCTGTCACATTCGGACGTGATTCGTAGACAAAAAATATGACCCCAAGAGGAACGCGTATTTTCCGAATTTGAAGACCACTTGGTTGTGTTGATGTTTCAATGAGTTCACCAACTGGATCCGGCAGGCTGGCCACGACCCCCACTCCAGTGGCAATATCATCAATCCGTTGGCTATCAAGACGGAGCCTGTCAGCGGCGGCTTCCGTGAGACCAAAATGAGGAGCATTTGCAACGTCTTGAACATTCGCTTTCAGAATGTCAGCTTTGTCCGCCCGGATTGCATCTGCGGCTGCACGAAGGCACGCCGACCTCTGCTCGCTCGAACTTGTTGCAAGTTGTATTGCAGCTGTACGGCTCTTTTCAGCAACCCGACGGCAATAGTCTTTAAGGTTTGTTGTAGAGGCTGTGGCAATGTCGGACATGAGGCGGCTCTTCAAAGTCTATGTAGTGATTAATTCTGCAGATGAAAAGTCTTCTGTGGATGTATGATATCTCATTCAAGGGTCTCGGTCAGCACATATGGGAAAAACACGGTGTAGTTCGACCCAGTGTACTTCGAATAAAAACTGGAATGAGGAGTGCGTTTATGTTTACTCAAAGTCGTCGGGCTTTTGTTGCATCAGCCGTTGCCGGTGTCATAGGTGTTCCTCTTGCTCGTGCAGGGTTGCTGAAAACTAAATTTACTCTTGGTGTCCAAGCGTTTTCTTTAAGAAAGTATTCACTCGATGATGCTCTTCGCCATACAAAAGAATTAGGCTTTGATGCCATCGAGTTCTATCCAAAGATGTTTCCAGTCACCGATAGTTCAACAGAAATTAAGGCCGTGCTTCAGAAGGTTAAAGATCTTGGCCTTCTGATTTCTGCTCATGGGGTCAATAGGTTTACCGCAGATAGTACGGCCAATAGAAAAGTCTTTACTTTTGCAAAGCGGGCAGGAATAAAAACAATCACAGCAGATCCAGCACCTGAATCATTTGATAGTCTCGAGGAGTTGGTAAAAGAATTTGATATCCGTATAGCTATCCACAATCACGGTCCTGGGCATCGCTACAACAAAGTTATTGATGTTTTACGAGCGATTGAAAATCGGGATTCACGCATTGGGGCATGTGCAGATCTTGGGCACTACATCCGATCAGCTGAACGGCCGCTGGAAGTCATTCGGCTCTTGAAAGGTAGACTGTACGGAATACACCTCAAAGACTCTGCTGAAATGCAAAAAAATTCAGAGGGTGTCATTCTTGGAAAAGGTCATCTCAATGTACCGG
>JABAAH010000008.1:236-74655 GCA_014238855.1 Planctomycetota bacterium | reverse complement strand
GAGGGCGGAACAGAGGGCGGAACAGAGGGCACATAGTCTGGCCCTAAAACTGGGGTAACTCGAAGTGAAAATAACAATAGTTGGTACAGGTTATGTGGGGCTCGTTACCGGTACATGCCTGGCTGACAGTGGCAACGATGTCACGTGTCTTGACGTTGACGAAAAAAAAGTTGCTATTCTCAAGAATGGTAATGTTCCGTTTTATGAGCCAGGTCTTGAAGAGCTTGTGGAACGCAATGCAAAAGTCGGCCGGCTGCACTTTTCCAGTAACACGCAAGAAGCAATTGCAGCAGCTGAGGTTGTTTTTCTTGCGGTTGGAACACCACCAACGGCGACCGGATCGGCAGATCTGTCTGCTCTTCAGGCTGCGGTGGAATCAATTGCTCAGTACCTTGGCAAAGAAACCGTTGTCATCACAAAAAGTACGGTGCCTGTCGGTACTGCCGCCAATATTGAGCAACGACTGCTGCAAGCTACAGGCCGAGTGTGTCAAGTAGCGAGCAACCCAGAATTTTTGAAGGAGGGGGCCGCGATTGAAGATTTCCAGCGGCCTGACCGTGTGGTTGTGGGTGTACGTACTCCCGAAGTTGCTGAAAAATTACGTCGGCTTTATTTGCCATTTTTGCGAACGGAGAGGCCGTTCCTCGTGATGACGCCGGAAAGCGCTGAGATGACAAAATACGTTGCCAATTCACTTTTGGCAACAAAAATTAGTTTTATTAATGAAGTGGCTAATCTCTGTGAGCGAATGGAAGCCGATGTTGATGATGTGAGGCGGGGAATCGGTCACGATAGACGCATCGGATTTTCATTTTTGTTTCCTGGCGTTGGCTACGGAGGAAGTTGTTTTCCAAAGGACGTACAGGCACTTGCTGCGATGGCACGAGAGCGGTCGAGTGAATTTAGGATTCTGCAGGCTGTGCACGAAGCAAACCTTAAGCAAAAGCAGGTTCTTGGAAAAAAAATAGAAGATTTTTTTGAGGGTGATCTTGCTGGTCGCCGTATTGCTCTTTGGGGCCTTGCCTTTAAGCCTCGCACGGACGATGTTCGAGACGCTCCATCGCTCGAACTCATAAACATGCTTCTTGCAGCCCAAGTGAAGATTCGAGTTTTCGACCCGGAAGCAATGGACAACGTTCGGGAGTTATACGGAAGTAAACTCGAGTACGCTTCAAGCCCGCTCGATGCTGCTGCTGACGCGGACGCACTTGCGATCGTGACAGAGTGGGGGGATTTCCGTCGACCTGATTTTAAAGCGCTGCAGGCCGTCATGGCGAGTCACGTAATCTTCGACGGACGAAATCTATTTGATCGTTCGGAAATGCTGTCGAGTGGATTTCTTTACTATTCGATCGGTCGACCAGTGGTTGATGGTCGATCAAAAGGCGATAGTTCTGGTTGATTGCGATCAGCTCCGTGCATGCTTTATGCCGGCTGCCGAGACAATTTATCGAAAAAATTTGATACAACTGACAAATCAATTTGACATGTTTTTTTTATAAGAGTTAGAGTTCTTATTATAAGTTCATTTCTTAGTGAGATATCACATGAGAATTTACTTGCACTCACACACTTACCCGGAGTTGAACGTCCGTGAAAACTTTCTCTGCAGTCGCCGCTACGGTGTTGCTCACGCCTTCTTTTGTCCAAGCTTCTGATGCGAGCAGAGTACCTCCATCCGTATCATTCTTCAGCATCTACGGGCTGTTCTGGATCGCTGGAATCGTCGGCTCAGGATATGCTCTTTGGCAGGCGTGGCAGTTTTATCAGTGGATGGAAAGCCAGCCAGGAGGTTCGGAGAAAAATATTGAAATTGCTGGTTATGTTCGGACAGGTGCGGATGCATATCTTCGGCAGCAGTACAAAGTAGTCGCTGGTTTTTTTGTTGTTATTTTTGCAGTGCTGCTCTTTATGGCTTTCGGTCTCAATGTACAAAGTGCCTGGGTGCCGTTTGCGTTTCTGTCAGGAGGTCTGTTTTCTGGCCTTGCTGGTTGGTGCGGTATGAAGACAGCGACACTTGCAAGTAACCGAACTGCGGCCGGTGCAGAGAAGAGCCTTAATGATGGTCTTCAGGTGGCATTTCGTTCAGGTGCTGTGATGGGGCTCACGGTGGTTGGCCTCGGCTTGCTCGATATTGTTGTGTGGTTCTTTATTTTGTACTGGGTCGTTCCACTATTTTCATCGCCACTGTCACTTGAAGAAATTACAGTCACTATGCTGTGTTTTGGAATGGGAGCGAGTTCGCAAGCGCTGTTTGCCCGTGTTGGAGGGGGTATCTTCACCAAAGCAGCAGATGTTGGTGCTGACCTTGTTGGTAAAGTTGAGCAGGATATTCCAGAAGATGATGCTCGTAACCCAGCAACAATTGCTGACAATGTTGGTGATAACGTTGGTGACGTAGCCGGCATGGGGGCCGATTTGTATGAAAGCTATTGCGGGAGCATTCTCGCTACCGCGGCACTGGGTGTTGCTGCATTTGCTGGCGCCACGGAAGCCGACTACTTCATGCAACTCAGAGCACTCTTCTTGCCAATTATGATCGCCGCTGCAGGTATTGGTCTGTCTGTCTGGGGGATTTGGCAGGTCAAGACGCAAGAAGATGCGTCACAAAGGTCTCTTCTAGCAGCATTAGCGCGTGGTATTAATCTTTCGACGCTTGCAATCGTTGGGGCAGCTGTTGTGCTCACGTTCTTGTTACTCGGGTGGTCTCATATCGGTGTTGGTATGAGTGTGATTGTAGGTCTGGTAGCAGGTTGGCTTATTGGGAAATGGACGGAGTATTCAACAAGTAATGAGTTCGCCCCAACAAAAGAACTCGCCGATCAAGCTTTGACCGGGCCGGCCACGATCATTATTGGTGGTGTTGCCGAAGGAATGCTCTCGGTGTGGGCTCCAGTGATGGTTACTGGCTTGGCTACACTACTGGCTTTCGGATTTGCAAATAATTTTAGTTATGCTGACCCAGGTGATTTTGCGCTCGGGCTTTATGGTGTAGGGATTGCAGCTGTCGGCATGCTTTCTACGCTAGGCATTACTCTTGCAACTGATGCCTATGGCCCAATCGCTGATAACGCAGGAGGTAATGCCCAGATGGCAGGGATGCCAGAGTTTGTGCGAGAGCGAACTGATGCCCTCGATGCTCTTGGGAACACAACAGCGGCAACGGGGAAAGGGTTTGCAATCGGTTCAGCTGCCTTGACTGCTTTGGCGCTGCTGGCGGCTTATGTCGAGGAAGTCCGAATTGGATTCGAAAGATGGGGCGAGTCAGCTGTTACGGTCACTGAGAGTGGAGCTGCACAGACTGGGTCCTGGGTGAAGGTGTCAGACAAGGTGCTCGTGAAAGCTGGTGCAACACCTGTCGAAAATCAAACATGGCTTCTTGTTGATAATCGACAACTCCTTAAAGCTATTCCCGATTACAAACAGCTTCCAAGCGGTTCTGTCATACAGAAAATGCCTGAGACAAAATCGCTCCAGACAGCGCATGACCTCGTTGAGATACGAGCAGCAAGAATGGCTGACTTTATGCGTTTCTATGACGTAACACTGATGAATCCGAAGGTGCTTGTCGGTATGTTTCTCGGTGCGATGAGTACGTTTGTGTTTTGTGCACTCACAATGAAAGCCGTAGGCCGTGCAGCTAAGGGCATGGTCGAAGAAGTTCGTCGCCAATTTCGGGAGAAGCCTGGGATTATGGCGGGTACTGAAAAACCTGATTATGCCACACCGGTCGCCATTAGTACGAAGGCGGCGCAAAGAGAGATGGTGCTGCCTTCTTTGCTCGCATTGCTGGCTCCAGTTGTAACCGGCTTGCTCCTTGGAGTCGGTGGCGTCATGGGTCTACTTGTTGGTAGTCTTACCACAGGTTTCTGCCTTGCTGTCTTCATGGCCAATGCAGGCGGAGCATGGGACAACGCCAAAAAATATATTGAAAGCGGTGTGCACGGAGGTAAGGGTACCGATGCCCATAAGGCAGCGATTGTCGGTGACACGGTCGGTGATCCCTTCAAGGATACAAGCGGCCCGAGCCTCAATATTCTTGTGAAGCTTATGAGTATGGTAAGCGTGGTGGCTGCGGGGCTCGTGGTCAGATATAGCCTTGAGGCGTTCGGCATCTTTTGAGTGACGGCTTTGGTTTTCGTGTTGAGGTGGCTCATTCGTCCGGTTCACGGGCGGGTGTTCTTACCACTCCGCATGGGCATGTGCAGACACCACTTTTTATGCCGGTAGCGACACTCGCTTCAGTAAAAGGGGTAGATATCGGTCGTGTTGCCGAAACTGGTGCCACAACGCTACTGGCCAATACATACCATTTGCATCTTCGTCCAGGTGAAGAATTAGTATCTGAGGCCGGTGGCGTAGGAGCCTTCATGGGATGGTCAGGCCCGACCTTAACAGATAGCGGTGGCTACCAAGTCTTCAGTCTTGCTCAGCAGGTTAAGGTAACTGATCACGGAGCAACGTTTCGGTCACATCTTGACGGCTCTCGGGTAGATCTGACTCCTGAGAAAGCAGTTGCTATTCAAGAATTACTTGGAGCTGATATAGCAATGCAACTTGACCATGTAATTGGTCTCCCGGCGGCACGAAATGACGTTGTTGAGGCAATGGAGAGATCTCTCTCATGGGGTGAGCGTTGCCTTAAGGCTCGCCAAAAATCAGATCAGGCAATGTTTGGTATTGTGCAGGGAGGTCTCGATCCTGAATTGCGGGCAGCAAGCGCTCAGCATCTTCGGTCACTACCGTTTGAAGGTTTTGCAGTTGGTGGGCTGTCAGTGGGGGAGGGTCCAGAGGCAATGGCCTCGACCCTTCAGGTGACAGTCCCACATTTACCAAAGGACAAGCCGCGTTATCTTATGGGTGTTGGTAAGCCGGAAGATATCGTGAACGCAGTTGCAGTGGGGATCGATATGTTTGACTGTGTTTTACCAACACGTTGTGGTCGTAATGCACTTCTTTACACGTTCGATGGTCCGTTGCGGTTAAGAAATTCTCAATATCTGAGAGATCAGCGACCTGTTGAAAACGATTGTCCATGCATTGCGTGTCGTCATAGTAGAGCCTACCTGCGGCATCTCTTCCTTTCTGGGGAGATGCTCGGTCCAGTTTTGGCTTCTATCCATAACCTTACCTTTTATCAGCGACTCATGAAGCATCTTCGTAAAGCCATTGTTGCCGACCAATTTGAGGCGGCCCGGGCAGATATTCTCGCTCGTATGAATTGAGGCTATCTTGCTCATGGTGGTGTGGAGTTGGCCTGTGCCCCGGCCATCTGCATTCGGCCTTGTCCATTAGAACGGTGGGAAACTACATTTGCACTTTTCAGCGGAGTGTTTTGGCCTCACTTAGCCCCGAGTACGCTTTATGCAAATCTTCATCTATTCAGTAATTGCGTTGCAGCTTTTTGCTGCTGATTCGAAACCCCCTGCGGGCCCCTTGGAATTATTGATCACGTATTTCCCGATGGTTCTTATCGTTGTTGCGGCATGGTTTCTTTTATACCGACCTGAAAGAGAACGCATGCGGAAACAACGCGAAATTCTCAATGATGTTAAAAAGAATGATCGTGTTATCACGGCGTCTGGAATTATTGGCACAGTTTCGAATGTAGATAGGGAGCAGGATCGAATAGTTCTTAAGGTTGATGAAAGTTCCAATACGAAAATTACATTTACATTGGCCAGTATAAATCGAGTGCTCACTGATTCTGATGATGAAAAAGCAGCTAGCGCTGGGGCATGATGCCCACGTGGCTCACGTTGTTGATTAAACTTTTGATGAAAGAAGATTGAGATGAATGGCATGGATGGCTGGTTCGGATTGCTTGCTCAAGTAGCAGAGAACGCCTCTGGAGCGTGGTGGAAAGAGTCGTGGGCAGTCTGGGTACTGACACTCGCTATTGTTCTTGTGCCAACATTTCTGGCCTGGCTTGTAACGAGGCAACTGAAAACAAGTGGCCTCTGGGGACGTTTGTCGATTGTCCTCGTGGCGCTTTCAGCAGGCCTCGTGGTGACCGCTCTTGGTTGGCCACCACGGATGGGTATTGATCTCAAAGGAGGCGTGATACTTGTCTACGAAATTGATGCTGATAAACAGCCAGAGGGTGGCGTAAGCATGGATAAACTCGTTGCTGCTGTGAGTCGTCGAGTAAACCCAGGTGGACAAAAAGAGGTAACTGTTCGCCAGTATGGCTTTAATCAACTCGAAGTTATTGTGCCTGAGGTTGATCAGGCTGAAGTCGAATTCATTAAGCGAATCGTCTCGAGTGCTGGAGTGCTGGAGTTTCGAATAGTCGCAAATCCACAGGATCCACGGCATAAAGACCTCGTTGAGAAGGCAACCACTTCTTCTGGGAGCCTCGTAAGTTCAGGAGATCGATCAGTAGGTAGATGGATAGAACTTGATACCCAGAAAATTAATCCAGCCGGCGATACGACGTTGGTGATACGAGAAACCGGTAACGGAACCCCCGAAGTCCTTGTGGCCCTTGACCGTTTTGACGTGACGGGCGATTTTTTATCACGGGCTTCGGGTGGGTATGACCAAAATTTACAGCCTTGTGTGAACTTTTCCTTTAATTCACAGGGGGCAGCGCTTTTTGGAACGCTTACAAGCCAGAACTTACCAGACCCGGCGAACCGTTTGCTAAGTCGCCTTGGTATTGTTCTCGATGGCGTGCTGCTGTCAGCTCCGACTATTCGAAGTACAATTTCAAGTGATGGGCAGATTACTGGAAGCTTTAAGCAGGCAGATGTCGAGTTCTTGGTTGGTGTATTAAATGCTGGCAGTTTGCCAGCCGCTTTGTACAGTGAGCCAATTAGTGAGCAGAAAATTAGTCCCCAGCTAGGAGCAGATACGATTCGCTCCGGTGCTCAGGCAATGTTGCTGGCGACAATAGTTGTTCTGACATTCATGCTCATGTATTACAGATTCTCGGGCCTTGTGGCTGATTTAGCTGTGGTACTAAATATTATCTTGGTTGTGGCACTAATGATCTCCATTAAGGCTGCCTTCACATTGGCTGGATTAGCTGGCCTTGTGCTTTCTGTGGGAATGGCGGTCGATGCAAATGTGTTGATTTATGAGCGAATGCGAGAAGAGTTGGACCGTGGCGCATCTGTTCGAATGGCTATTCGAAATGGTTTTCAAAGGGCCTTCTCAACAATTGTTGACTCTAATCTAACAACGCTCATTACAGGTATCGTGCTGTTTTCAATTGGTACAGATCAACTCAAGGGTTTTGCGGTCACCTTGATTCTTGGCCTCTCTCTTAATTTGTTTACGGCTGTTTTTTGTTCACGAGTTATTTTTGATATCGCTGAGAAGAAACGTCTGCTGAAAAAGCTTTCAATGGCCCGCCTCTTTGGCAAGACAAATTATGCTTTCGTTCGATGGGTGCGACCTGCAGTTGTTATGTCGTTGCTCTTCATTTCAGTGGGCCTAGTTGCAGTATGGCAGCGAGGACAAGGAATTTTTGATATTGATTTTACTGGTGGAACAAGTGTCCAAGTAGCGTTTAAGGATGATCAAGGACTAGATATTTCGTCTGTACGCGAGGCTGTTTCTGGATTGCCGGACGTTGCCGTGAGTTCAGTAACGGTTGGCGATGTTGCACCAAACTTGCGATATAAGATCGATTCTTCGGAACGTAGTTCGGAAGTGGTTGAGGAAACACTTCGTAGCGCATTTCCAGGGAGGCTTGCGACGTACTCAATGGGGTTTGGTGAAATTGTGTCGACTGCCAATAAACCTTCTGGAGAGTCAAAGGCTGCTGAGGATAGTGAAGGTGAAGCCGGTAGCGACACGGGTGGGAGCGAACGCCCTCAGTCGCTTGAATCACTAAGTACAGCCGTGGAGTTGGATTTTCCGCAGAAAATAAATCAGGTAACGTTACAGGAAACTATCGAGCAAGCTTTTAAGAACGCTGGTCACGAAGGTGTTGCCTTCGAATTGACATCGCCGGTGATGCAAACACGGACGAAGCCGTATCGCACATGGTCGTTATCGACAGCGCTTGCCCCAGAATCAACCCGTGAGGTGTTAGAGCAGGTCGCAAGTCAGTTAGCGAGCACTCCAATTTATCTCTCAGCAAATCGGATTGGTGGGAAAGTCGCTGGTAATACAAAAGTGACGGCTGTTTATGCTCTTTTGGCAAGCCTTGTGATGATTGTCGCGTATGTATGGCTGCGTTTTCAGAACGTGGCGTTTGGATTAGCAGCGGTAGTTGCATTGCTTCATGATGTTCTTGTGACAATAGGCTGCATCGCTCTGAGCGTTTTTGTTGCTCCGTATTTGGGTTGGGCACTTGTCGATGACTTTAAGATTAGCCTAGATGTTGTTGCTGCACTGCTCACCATTGTAGGGTTCTCGATCAATGACACGATTGTCATTTTTGACAGAATGAGAGAAATACGAGGGAAGAGTTCAACTGTTTCGGAGGAAATGGTTGATCGAGCAATCAATCAAACATTGAGCCGAACAATCTTGACGTCGGGTACAGCTTTGCTGGCTGCTATCATCCTTTACTGTTTGGGGGGACAAGGCATTCATGCCTTTGCCTTTGCAATTCTCATAGGAATTATTAGTGGTACTTACAGCACAATCGTGATCGCTTCACCAATTGTGCTTTGGTTGCAAGGTAATGTGGTAGGTGCGACATCTGCAAAACGTCAGGTTCTTGCAAAGCCAGCGCAATGATCTTTCTGGGAATCCTTACGGTTCATGCTGGTTATTCGGGCCGCTTGAGAAGCCTCGTGAAGACTAATTCTTTGAGAAATTAGTCTTCATAATCGCATGCCGATAAAAATGATGCATATTTGTAGTGCGTTTGGAGTGCGCGATCGAGTGTAGGTAATTCTTTGCAAGGATGCAGCAATTGTGTGGGCCAAGTCGTGCCTGCATGATGCGTTTCTCGGCATCTAAGTGGTGAACGTATGACAAGTCTTGTTCAAGTTTTTCGGTTTCTTGTCGGGCTAGGAATGGTAATAGCCGGGGGCTTTGTTGCAGCCCCGCTGATTAGCTCAGTATTGAGTGCGTTAACCAGTGGGCCAGTTCCTCCTGGGCAGGTGCGCCGAACTTTCCAAGGAAGTACATCAGAGTCGGCAAGACATGCCTTCACCGTCCCTGGATCAGTTTCTGAAGAGGGGCCAGTTCAATATACATATGATTCATTAGGTTCATCATTGAGCCCACTGAAGGGAACATCAATATCTTCCGAGGTACCAACGGAATTCCCAGAGAGAATGCCAAAGCATTCCCTGGGTAATGCGCCTCCGGATTTGTATGGGGCATACAGGACAACCGTTGAAATGCCACCACCGCCTCTTTTGGATGGCTCGCAGGATGTGTCAAAATACCGGATGGAGCAAACTACGGGGAAAAGTGGAGGCCCACGTAGGCATGTACCAAATTCCATTCCTGAGACTTACCGTGTGCAGGATGGGGATGACCTAACAGGAATTGCCACACGATTGTATGGGCACCCTCGTGCGGCAACAGCGCTGTGGCAGGTCAATGCTAATCGGTTGTCTAGTCCGGAAGTTCTACCAATTGGATTTGAGATGGTCGTGCCTCCCGCATGGCGTGTCTTTGGTAAAAGTTCTGCACACGGGGATGCTTATCGGATTGAGCCAGTTGAGTCGCCTCGTATGGAAGTGCCCATGGCTTCAGTTCACGCAACGTCAATGCAGAGTGATTCCTTCGTGAAAAAACACGAGTCCACACAGAATCAAAGCACAGATAATCCGTGGCTTGGGCATGCACCAGAACTCCATTCAATTCGTCCTGGAAAAACGATTGCCACCCAGAGTCGCGGTACGATCCGTGTGGCCCCCGGTGAGACGTTGGCTTCACTTGCTCAACGGGTGTATGGCAATGCGGACATGGCGCACTCGATTTTTAACGCGAACCGCGATCGATTGCGTAACCCCGCTTTACTTGTCCCTGGTACAGAGTTACGACTCCCATGACTCAGGGAGGACGAACATTTCTATTTATGCGTCCCTGCAAACATTTTCGGCCAACGAATGAATGAATTAGTCGTTAGCTGACAAGATTTCATCAATGAACCGCACGCATAATTGGAGTGGAGTACGGTTTCCGGAGGGGAGCGATGCAAGTTTATCTGCGCGAAGGCTTGATCGGATCTCCTCAAAGACAAGCGGCCCTGTTTTGTTTTGGTTTGGCAGAGGTTTCCTCTTGCTTTGCTGTTTTGTTCCGTCAGCAGATTCCTGAGACCAACTCATAGGACGAGCTCCTTTGAGTCGTTTGAAAAGCGGTTCAGATTGTCGGTCGTTCGTTCCGGCAATAATCATGACTGGTAGGTCTTCCAGCAAGGGTTTGATGTCACCTCGACCATCACGTGTTCGAGCACCAAGGGCGTTTGTCATAGAGACACCCTGATCAGCCCAAATAGGACTGATGAGAATCACAGCTTTGACTTGCTGGCCTTGTGGGCCTTGGGTATTCGGAAGCCAGCTCCAGTCCGCTACAGCCCACGTTGCAGCCAATGTTCCACCGAGTCCAGATCCAATTATGCAAAGTTGATCAAGATCGATGTCGCCCTCGGACTCTTTTTGTTTGAGCCAGTTCCGAACAGCCTCGAGGTCACCCTTTATACGAGCGTGGCTACGAATTCTGCCGCCGCCACTTGCAGAAATCATGCGTATCTGATGTACCAGAAGTTTTTTCTTTGAAATGTCGTAGCCCTCGCTTTTACTGTTGCCGTGTCCTCGCAAGTCAGGAACTGCAACTGCACAGCCTGCTTCTTGTAAGCCAGCAGCGAGCCTTCGCACAGTCTTTTCAGAGCCATTGAGATCGTGGACAAGAATGACTGTCGCAAGCAATTTTCCTTTTGGTGGATAATACGCCAACTCCAAACGGACTCCATCAGATGTTTCAAGCTCTCTGACACGTTCGATGGACGGTGGCTTCGAGGTTAGTTTTTTGTCAACGGATGATTTAGCAGTTGGTTTTTTATCAAAGGGTGATTTAGTGGTTGGTTTTTTGTTGAAGGGTGATTTAGTGGTTGGTTTTTTGTCGAAGGGTGAGAAGGCAGTAGGTTTTTTGTCGAAGGGTGACTTGGAGTCAGGTGAGGTGTCAGCTCCGAGGGTTGTTGTTGTGGCAACAAGATTCATGATGATACAGAGAGCCAATATGATGAAGAGAGCCAGTACTCGCTCTCGGGCCGATGGCCTCCCAGATGTCTTTGGTTTGTGGGAGTAGAATTCAAGGCCAGAAGGAGGTGCAGCCTTATGACCTTGTTTCGGTCTCTTATTCGGGGAATAACAATTAAATGGTTTATTTTTCAGAGCGTGGCAGGTCATCGGGACGTATCCAAGAGAAATAACACAAATGGCAGGTTATAATTTATCAAAATATGAGGCGATTGTTGCCTTTTCTCATACGAAGTAGTTTGTGATGCATTCCAGTGATTTTTTATCATCGGCAAGCAAGTGCTCAACATCGCAGTCTTTGTGCCATTCCACGTCGTCACAAAACGATATTTTGCCGCCACCAGTTCCCGGCGTTGTAAAAGAAAACCTGCTCAGAAAGCAAAAGGGTCGGTTCAGCTGGTTAATAAGCCTTGCTCTACACGGTGCGGTGTTGCTTTGTCTAGCGGGTATTACTCTCGATCCTCAGATCGTTCATGCTCCGGCAATTCGGATTGAGCAACCAATTCAAGAGCCAGAGCCAGAGTTTGTATTTAAGCCGGAAGAGTTAGAAGTTTCTGATGAAGACTTAAAGGAACTTGGTGCATTGAGTGAACGAGGCGTGACGGTTGCGGAAGCAATTTCATCAACGAAGGCCGATGTTTCTTTCGTTCCACCCATGCCGAGTGCGCTGCTAAGTGATATTGCACGCATTGAGCCCGTCAGTTTTGAATCTATGGGTCCAAACGAAGTTGATCAACTTATTGAGACCATCGTCGGCGTGAATGTTGGTGTGGCCGCGACGGGAACCGCTGGCGCAGTCGATCGTCTAAGCCTTGAGATAGCCCGCTCCCTTGAAGATGCCCCGACGACTGTGTGCTGGGTCTTTGATCAATCCGTAAGTCTTGCAGGCCAGCGGCAAGAAATAGCAAGTCGGTTGAAACGAGTCTTTCGTGAGTTAAGCCTGAATGATCAAGGGGATGCACCCGACGGTTTGACAAACCTTGTTCTGGCATATGGTCAACGCTTCCAATTTATTGTGAATAAGCCAACTCGTGTTTCTAATGAAGTTGTTGAAGCGATTCAGGGGATCGAAATCGATAATAGCGGTGTTGAAAAAACATTTACTGCTATTCGTGCCGCTGCGGAGCGACTGAATGCGACTCGACGAATTGGTCGCTCAAGTAAAATGATTGTGGTTTTTACGGACGAGGTCGGTGATGATCAAGTTCTTGCAGATCAGGTTGCGATTATCTGTCGGCGGCTAGGCGTTTCGGTATGTGTTGTTGGTGTGCCGGCACCTTTTGGACAACGATTTATTGAAATGAAATACGTTGAGTTTGATCCGTCTTACGCGTCGGTAGAGGATTGGGCCGTTGTAGAGCAGGGGCCAGAAACATTATTCCCAGAGTCGATACAAGTTGGTGAGAATGCTTTTTCAAACGAGGCAATAGATTCAGGTTTTGGTCCATTTAGCTTGTCGAAAATTTGTTATCAGACAGGTGGTGTGTATATCGCTGTTCATGCAAATCGAAATGTGCGAGGCCGTGTGAATGACCGAGCGACATCGCCAATGTCTTCGCGGATTCGATATTTTTTCGACCCAGAGTTACTCAGTGATTATCAGCCGGATTATCTATCGGCAACAAAGTTAAAACAGAACATATCATCTAATGCAGCAAAGCAAGCACTTGTTATGGCAGCAGCAGCAACGAATCTGAAGCCTATGACTTCTCCAGAGACTGTTTTTCCCAAAAAAAGTGAAGCTGAGTTGGCTAATCTACTTTCCTTGGCCCAAAGAAGCGCAGCCGTATTGCAGCCGAGAATCGATGTGATTTACGGTCAACTCTTGAGAGGCCTGCCAGATAGAGACCGTATTCAGGAAGAACGGTGGAAAGCAGGGTTTGACTTGGCGATGGGTCGAATCTTGGCAATGAAAGTGCGAACAGACGCATACAACCTGATGCTCGCAAGAGCGAAGGCAGGTATGCAATTTGAAAGGCCCCAAAGTGATACATGGGTATTACGACCAAGTGATGTAGTCAATGTAGGTTCACGAACTGAGAAATTCGCTGATCAAGCGAAAGTATATCTGCAACGTGTTATTGAAGATCACGCTGGGACGCCGTGGGCATTTCTGGCTGAGCGTGAGTTCAAACAGCCATTGGGATACGCATGGGATGAGAGTCATACAGGCATCAATAATCCTCCAAAACCACGGCCGCCAGGTAATAACAACAGGCCTATGCCGCGTGATGATAAGCCCAAGTCTCTTGGACCGCCGATGCCAAAGCGTAACTTGAAACGTATCTGAGCAGTGTTGTGTCTACGGTTCACTTTTCTTCTGCATTGACAAATAATTCAAAAAGAAAAAGCGTGCAGTGGAGGTCTCATCGCAAAACAGAGACCTGTTTTCGGACAGGAGATTTTCACTCCTGCTTAATAAATCAGGTTTTCCTCGGCGAAATGATCTCGGCTTTCATAGGCGTAAAAGCATCGTGCGAGGCGGCTTGATAGAATTCGTAGAAAGAGGCCACGGAACTGCTGCTCGGACTGATCCGCAGTTGGGATGGCGCTGTCTCCTGGGAATGTGAAATCATCCATTCTCTTGTCAAACACGATAAGGTCTTCCTTGACATCGTGGACCTGCATATGGATCGTTGTTCTCCCACGGTATAGCGTCGATCCTTCATGTAGGGAGAAGTGGTCGAGGTCGATCCCAACAACAATGTCAGCATCAACAGCCTCTCCAAGCGTTGCGTAGTCGACCCAAGCATTTTCATCAATCCATCGTGATACTTCCTGTTGACTTATGATTTTCACGCCACGAACGTTTTCACGAATGTTTGCACCAATGCGATCTGCAAGTTCACGGGCGGTTCCAGCATCTGTAAATTCAAGCTCCACAATTGGCTTGCAAACAATAACCACATGTTTTCCGCGAAGTTCATTGTATTCAGCGGGCACATCTTCTGGGTGGAACAGATAGGCAACCGTCAGCACAGTAGAACAACCGCTTGTGGCAAAAAGAAGTCCGCCACTTAAAACGAAAATCCAGACAACCTGATTGAACATACGTCTGGATAGTGATTTCATGGCATTTCCTCGGTGAGAGATCTCAGTGTTACATTAACGAAGAGAGGCTAACGAGAAAACTTCTTCAACCTCAACGTCAGTTCGTTGATGAACATAGTGATTGACTGCTTTGAAGTGGTGTCCCACAGCGATTTTTGTTTAGAGTGGTAGGATGGAGAAAAGAGGAGGTTTTGAGTAGCGATTATGCCGTATAGCCATACTAGCTACGTTTCTATTTGGCTTCTAAGCGTTTGGTAATGAGTAACAACAAAAACCTTTCAGAATTTTCCGAGGAAGTTTCTCGTGGGCTGCCATCAAGTTGGGATTGGCGGCAGCCAATTATTGTTGGCGTTTCTGGTGGGGCGGATAGTCTAGCTCTCTTGCATAGTTTGGCGGAACTTTCGCGAGGGGAAAAAAACGCAACGGTATTTGTAGCACATGTTGAATATGATCTTCGTGCAGAAGCAAGTCGTGATCGAAAGTTTGTTGTTCAGCATGCTGAGCAACTTGGATTTTCTTGTTACTGGAAGAAAGTTTGTGTTCGGAGTGCCCCGAGGGTACAGCAAGGTGATGGCACTGAAGCTTTAGCAAGACGTCTCCGATATGAGTTTTTTACACAACTAGCGTTTGAAATTGGTGCACGTCATGTCGCCGTAGGACATACCCGCGATGATCAGGCGGAGACAATTTTACATCGTCTCTTGCGAGGGACGGGCCTCGGCGGTGTCGCGGGCATGCCCGCGACACGTGAGCTTAGTGAAGGGGTGAGTCTTGTTCGCCCTTTGTTACATACCAGAAGGCAACAGGCACGGGATTTCCTTCAGGCCATTGGGCAAAATTGGCGGGAGGATGAGTCGAATAAACAGCTTTATTTTGCAAGGAACTTTCTTCGTCACCGAGTGCTTGCAGAGGTTGAAAGCGGTCCTTATCCCGCTGCTGTCGAGGCTCTGGTGAGATTTGGAGAGCAGGCGAGTGCAGAAATGTCGTCTCGCTTGCAAAAAATAGACGCAGTGATTGAAAAAAGTGTTGAGCAAAAAAATGATGGAAAAATACTGATTCACCAGAAGGGGCTCGGCGATGACTGCAGCATTGTGCCCGAAACATTGATTGAAATTTGGAAAAGAAAAGGTTGGCCACGTCAGGAACTTTCTAGCAAACATCTAAATCAATTGACCGAGATGATTTTTTATGGTGTTTTCAAAGGTCCGCCTGTTCCAAATGCAGTCGATTTACCAGGTGGAATCCGTGCCCGTCTCCTAGCCGGTGGTGTCTCAATCCAGCAAGAATGACAGGTCTAGTCCATGTTTTTCGCCTGATCCATCGCTAAAGAGTGCTCATTACTGTGAAATGGCCTTTTCTTCGAATAGATTTTTGTATCTTCGCTTGTTGATGCTGCTACGACTCCGTGGAATGCGGGGTTTAGTCGGTAGTTGTGGTCTGCGAAGGGTGGGGTGTTCTGTGGCTGCATTGGGGTCTTGACCGCTAGGAGAGGTCATTTCTATCGTCTCCCTTCCTTTACCTTACATCGGCAGACTTTTAATTTTAGGGTTGCGTGTGAACAGTCTCTCAGACTTGCTCTGGTTGCTCGTCCGTTGGGCTATCCCAATTACATTTGCTGGAGTTGTAGCAGCTATAGCTGTTGGCACGAGCCGCATTAATGAAGAGATTTGCGCGCATGTTGAGAATGTTCTTGCTGAGCGGTTTCCAAATCTAGAGGTCGATGTGCAGCAGGCACGTATTGATCCCGGCAAAGAAATAGTAATTCATGGATTGTCACTTATCGATAAAACCATGCCCGTAAATTGGCAGCAAATTTTACGAGTTGATGAAGTTCATCTCGCATGCGATGCCACCTTAGCTACTCTTGCACTAGGACAGCCGGAAATCGATTCTGTCAGAGTAGTTCGGCCAACAGTACATGCGGTGCATTTTAAAGATGGTAGTTGGAACGTTGAAAAACTACTTGGGAATTCAACATCAAATGTCACGATCCCAGTCTCTGTTGAAGCAGCCACAATACTATACGAAGATGCCGAGACCTCTTTCCAAGAGACATTCCAGCAAGGTCGGCTGGAATTAGAACCTGCAACTGATAACCAAGGAACGACATGGTCAACGTTACGTTTTACTCTTAGTGGTCAGACGGTCGAGCAGTTAACGGTTACCGGAGCCGTTTCTCTCTCTGCCAAGCGGTTTGAGTTGGAGGCTTCACTCCGGGGGCTTGATTTTCAGCCACAACTGTTTGTTCTTTTCCCCGAGCAACTAACGGAAAACAGGTGGTGGAGTGAATCCGTCGATAGTCTGAGTATGCAGCTTTCTTTCTCGCTGTCTGCCAGCGGGTCGATGGACAATCTTGCTGACACGATATTCGAGGTTCGTGGCAACGTGAGTGATGGGCGTTTTGCACATAAGCAGTTGCCTTTCCCGTTGGCTGATATTTCCGCAGATTTTATTGCAAGTCAAACTGGGTTCGAAGTGCAGTCTATTGTTGCTCGGTCGGGCGGATCGCAGTTTCAAGGCTCTTTGAAGGTTGAAGGGTGGTCAGAGCAGTCTGATTATGAAGGCCTTCTCGAAGCTGAGCAGCTCATAGTAGGTAGGCAATGGCAGCCATTTATACCACCGGATTTACAAGGTCACTGGCAAAAACTTCTTCCAGAAGGAGAAGTTGATCTTCGTGCCGAAGTGCAGCGAAAAAATGGTTGTACGATACCCAAAGTATCGCTGCGGTGTCGTAATGTTTCATTGACTCATTATCGATTTCCTTACCGTCTCGATAGGACAGTCGGGACTGTGATTCTCAACAACAAACAACTCACAATGCATTTGACAGGGCAGGCTGGCGGGAATCCTGTGCAGGTTAATGGGCAAATGCAGCTGACCGATGCTGGTTCGATTGGGCATATTGAGGTTCGTGGGCGAGAAATGCCGCTCGATGAACGATTGTTAACTGCAATGCCGGCTCGAGGAGCAGAAATACTAGAACGTCTCCATGCAAGTGGAACATTCGATTTTGTCTTTCGTCAGGATCGTTCTCCTGAATTTCCTAAAGGCCACTTTAATTCACTCGATATCAAACTTCTCGATTGTACTCTTAAAGATGTAAGATTTCCGTATCCTTTAACGAGTGTACAGGGGTCGGTCTTCATGAGCGGAGACAATTGGACTCTCACAGGAATAACAGGTCGAAATGATACCGGCATTATAAAATGCTCTGGTCACCTTGATCGTCGTTCTGGAGAGCGGGGCGTGCTCACTCTTGAATTAGCTGGTAGTGAAGTTGTTCTCGATCAAGAATTGCGTGATGCTCTTCCTGTTGGCATAAGGGGATTCTGGGACGACCTTGCGCCACGGGGGAAAGCAGACTTTGTCGCAACTGTAAAACACATCGTTGGACAACAGAAGACAGAGGTTGTTCTGGATGCAACTCCCCATGCGAATACAGTATCAATTGAACCGGTTTGGTTTCCGTATCGCTTGGAGCAGCTGCAAGGAAAGCTTACTTGGAATAATGGTCTCCTTCAGCTAGGTGGCTGGCGAGGTGTTCATGCGAGGACAACTGTCTCTACCGAAGGGAATTGCCGTTTTCTCCCTGATGGAAGCTGGCATGTGTCCCTTTCCCATTTGTCGGCGGATCGGTTTAGGGCTGACCACGAATTGCTACGTGCCTTGCCTGATGGCATGCAGGAAGCATTATCTACGGTAGGCCCCAATGGCTTACTCTCAATCGATGGTAGTCTCGATATTTATTCGACGAATGTCGAACAAGAAAAATCAGAAAAGCGTCGTTGTGCAGCTTCTTGGAATTGTCATCTTGATGTAGAGCAAGGGTGTTTTGACGTAGGCGTAGCACTCAATAATGTGCACGGAGGTCTGAGTCTTCGTGGGAGTACAGACGGACAAAGATGGTCTGCTAATGGAGAAATAGATCTCGATAGTGCAATTTGGCAAGGGGTTCAGCTAACTCAGGTGAGAGGCCCTATTCTCATGGATCAGTCTGGAGTGCGGTTTGGCGCAATGACAGTGTCAGATGGTATGACACCAAGGCGACTTACTGCGAAGATCGCTGGCGGGAAGATAGAGGTCGATGGTATGGCATCTTCCTCCGGGCTTGGCGGATTCACGGTCGCAGCATCTCTTGTGGATGCAGATCTTGAGAGAATTGCTTGCGATTCTAGAGGGACACCTCACAGATTTAAAGGACGGGTCTTCGGGTCAGTTGAGATTAGCGGCACTCGCGCTGGGACTCATTCTTTACGTGGCCATGGTCAGTTGCGGCTGCGTGATGCGGACGTCTACGAACTTCCTCTCGTCGTAGCTATGCTTAAAATGCTTCGCGTGAAAGCACCTGACCGAAGTGCTTTTGGGTCAAGTTTTATACAGTTTCGTATTGCTGGCCCTCATGCTTATCTTGATGAAATCGAGCTATCAGGTGACGCAATTAGCCTCGTCGGAAACGGGGAGGTCGGCTTTGATGGTGATGTTCAGATGATATTCCGATCAATAATGGGAGATGCAGAAGAACAACTTCCAGCAATGAAGCGAATGCTTGGTGGAGCTAGCGGTCAATTTCTTCTTTTGCACGTTGACGGCTCTCTCGATTCACCCGAGCTTTCAACTGAGGCATTTCCGACACTTGCCGCAGCAATACAAAAGCTACAGTCGCAGCGACTGGAAAAGTCTAAATCTCGCCGGACAGCGAGTCGACCATTGCAGCCTGGGATAAAAATTCAAGGTGGTTTGTAGCCACGACAATGAATGGTGACATATATTTAGAACGTAACAGTCTTGCTTAGCCTGGGTGGTATTGTTGGATGAAGCATAAGACGGTAGCGGTCACATGTCAGGTTTCATGAAAATACATTTGTAGAAGGATTGAGGCAAAGGTGACGCAGGTTGAAAGAGTAGAGTCCAAGGGCCTTTCGTTTATAAAAATGCATGGTTTGGGAAATGACTATGTGTATATCGATCGATTTACCGAGTCGGCTGCATTCGATCCGGTCACTCTTGCTCCATTGCTTGCCGATCGTCACCGCGGCGTAGGTGGAGACGGCCTGATACTTGTCGAGCCGTCGAACAAAGCAACAGCAAAAATGCGGATGTTCAACGCAGATGGTAGTGAATCAGAGATGTGCGGAAACGGCGTGAGATGTGTAGGGCATTTAGTTGTTTCCAGAGGCTATTCAGCCGCAGGGGACTTGACGATTGAAACGGGTCGCGGTGTTCTTGGCATGACTGTATCGCCCTTAAGTTCAAAGGTAAGCCAGGTCCGGGTCGATATGGGACAGCCGCTTCTAAATCCAGAGGACATACCAGTTGACTCTGCTTCGGTGACAGAACCAATCATAGATGCTGCTTCTTCAGTTATTGGTAAGCATTCTGAATGGTGGGACGCATCGGTATTAGATGCTCGCATGACGTGTGTTTCGATGGGAAATCCTCATGTGATTTTCTACTGTGGTGATGTTGGGAAAGTGCCACTGGAAATGATTGGGCCGCTCGTTGAAAACCATCGGTTTTTTCCTCATCGAGTAAATGTCCATTTTGTCCAATGTAAGTCACGCGATCGGGTAAAGATGGTGACATGGGAACGTGGAAGTGGCCCCACTCAAGCATGCGGTACAGGTGCCTCAGCGGTATGTGTCGCAGGGAGGCTTACGGGCCGCACGAATGAAATGATCAAAGCAGAGTTGCCCGGAGGTGAACTGGAATTGTCTTGGGACATGAAGGGTTCTGTTTACATGTCCGGCCCCGCCGAGGAAGTGTTTCTGGGAGTTTGGCAGGGCCTTGTTCCTTAGTTATCGGATTCTCATGGCCGTTACCCACTTTTATATTATGTTTTGCATCGTATTTATCTAGATATCTTTTAGCGAGTCAATGTTCGAGTGGTAAAAAGTCGATAAAGTTTTTCATGAAAGTACAATCACAATTGGCGATAGGTAGCTGCTCTCTGTTAGCAGCAGCGGTTATTCGCCAATGGCTGGGAACAGTCCGTTGCCGAGTGGAATATGGTGATCAATTAGTTGACCCTGTTCATCAAGACTTTCGTGGTCCAAAAATATATGTTTTTTGGCATGAAAATATTCTGCTGCCGCTGTACCTGCGTGGGCATTGCAACATAGCTATGCTGTTATCTCGGCATGCCGATGCGAATGTCCTTGATAGAGTTGCACGAATGATGGGCTTTGGTGTCGTTCGTGGAAGTACCTTTCGAGGTGGTTCAACCGCATTACGTGAACTATCTGATAAAGCCGCAACAGAAAGCCTTACAATTACTCCGGACGGTCCTCGCGGCCCGCGTCGTCGCCTTGCGATTGGGTGTGTGTTTCTTGCAAGCACACTAAAAATACCAATCGTAGCAATGGGGTGCGGGTACGATCAGCCATGGAGGTTGGGTACGTGGGACAAATTTGCAGTCCCACGACTCGGAAGCCGCTGTCGTGCAGTCGTTAGCCGGCCAATTCATGTCCCTTCAAATCTCGATAGGGAGGGGCTGGAGGCACATCGTGTTGGCGTAGAGCAGGTATTGAATCACTTGAGTGATGATGCTGAGAGATGGGCCGTTGTAGGGGGACGTCGAATTGGTGACCGTTCGGCTCTGCCCGAGGTCTCCCGAGTCGCGAAATGGTCAACGCGATTAAAAGGTCCTGAAGGAATTTCTCTTGCTGATGAGGTTGCACGATTAAAAATCTTACCCAATACGGATTTAAAGGCTCTCAAGCCAACGGGATGATTTTTATTGTTTTGTATGGCGTTCAGAGAAGTTTTCGGTGCGTGTTTTGGCTTTGAGGTTTTTTCTGCTCAAGCAATTCGACCCTCTGTCTTAATCGCAAAATCTCCTCACGCATGAGCTGTACCTCTGTTTTAAGAAGGACAGTGTTTATGGTCACGGCTCCATTCTCTTGTCGAAGCAGATTCGAAGGCGTTGGTTTAGATAATTGTCTTCGAGTTGTCTGCAGTGTTGGGGCTTGGGAGGGTGGATTGTTGGCAGGCACACCGATGAGAGCTTGCTCAAGAGCCGGGTCAATACTTTGTAATGCAACACTGGCTTGTTTTGTTTGGCCGCCGGGCAAGACGTACTGGAGTGAAACCTGCGTTCCTGGTGCAGTATTTTTCACAAAACGATTTAGTTCGTCAGGTGTTCGTACAGGCCGATTTCCAAAAGCAACAATCACACTTCCCGGCGGGAGGCCGGCATTAGAAGCTGGGAGGCTTTCTATAACTCCGAAGACGTAAGCTCCTGTTTGGCTTGGTAGTCGATATCTTGTTTGGGTAGCTGAATCAATCGGGAGGGTCCGGACTCCTAATGCGGTTCTGCCCTGATTATTATTAAGGGAGGTGCGTCCGGAAGGTTTGATTGCTGGAGGCTGCTCGAATAGCGGTGCCTCTGAGAGAGTTGCCTGTGCGGAGGGTAATGGTTGGGGATTTTGCGAAGAAGGAAATCGGGATGGCTGGTTTATCTCAGGAGATTGTATTGAGGCAATAGTGGGTAGGGGTGGCGTGACAGATGGTTGATCTGGTCGAGGCTTTGCTGGTGTTGCATAAATACGAGTCCGCCTCGGTGGTTGAGTGAATCGAGAAGTATTTTCTGAGGCAGACGATTCGCGTTTATCTGCTAGCTGAGGGAGCGGGACAGGAGCGGGTGTGCGACTTTCAGGCGGCCGGGTGCGAGCGATCATAGTGACTTCATCGACACCCTCAGTTCGGCCAATTAGGGCACGGACTTGTTTATTAGGTGAAATAGCTGCCAGGCGTGCCGCGAGCTGATCTGCTGTTTGAACAGGTTCGCCATCGATCGCCAAGAGCACATCCTGAGCCTTAATGCCAGCCTGCTTTGCTGGACTCGGGTCAGAAACTTTGACGATTACGAGTCTTCCGGTGACAATTGAGTCATCAACAATGAGCCCTAGCCAGCCCGAAACCTGAGGCGACTTTTTGATTCTTTCAGGTTTTTCCTTAGTCGCTTCCTTTCCCTCAGAGGATTCTTTTGAATCTTCATGAACTTCTTTTTCGGTTGTTGTCCCTATCTGCTTTGGAGGAGTCAGTTCATCAGGCGTTTGAGATGTCGGGCTTTCAGACCCTCGAACATCATTATCACGGGAAATATTGCTGCTGGTTGAGTGGAGTGGTATTTGGAGAGGTTCTCCAATTGAAATATCTTCAGCCACAAGTTTTCCGGGTGATTCTGCTGCAAGTGAATGCATGTCTATGAATAATCCAACGACAGCAATCAAAGCACAGGTGAAAAACAAGTGATTAAAATGGGCACTACCGCAATGACCAAAAAAGCATTTCAGCATGGTTACTTACCCAAAGGGGGATTCAGTGAATACAGGAAGTTAATAGTCTATAAGACTTCAACTCTGTTTTCAGGATGTGTGAGCAAATAACGTGGATTTTTATGAAATTTAAATAAAAATCCTCCTAGAAACTTTCTTGGAACCCGGCAAGACCCGCTTTCAAGTGTTTCAAAATACTTTATGAATCGAATCCACACATTTTCCACCAAGGTTTTTTTCATGACGTAACCGCTAGACAGTGATGAACAGCGTTTATTCATGCGTGTGTTTGACAGCAACGCTAGCACTTTTATACTCAGCCGCCGAGCGGGAACATTTCTGTGTCATGAAACTCGATCATGAATGACAGCGAGAGGTGAACTTGGTCGAAACTGAAAAATCGGTTGCATCGGATTAGAGCCGGGAGCTGCCCCGGGACATGGAGTGTCGCAAAACGTGGCTAAAATTAACTTTCACAAAACCTCAGCACGCTTTCCCAAAGCAAACCAGCCGCTTGGTGGATGCTCGAACAGTGGGCAGCTACGAGCCATAGGTGAGGTCAATCTTCCGGAAGTTCCAGAATCGAGCCCAACTGAAGTCCCTGTAGAATCCAATACTCATGCGCACGGGGCTTTTACATTAGGCGAGCGTATAAAAAAATCACTTTTGGTACGGTTGGGAGAAGAGCGATTTGCAGTATGGTTTGGTGACAATTTTGAAATTCAGGTCGCTCAATCGAGGACCGAAGAGGGCCTTGTTGAAGTTGTAGTCTTGTACGACCCAAATTATCCCGGAGAATGGCTCCAGAAGACTTTTGGCGACGATGTCGCCATATCTGCTAAAGAAAACATGAACGGGCCTGTCACGGTGAATTGGAGGCCGCTTGGAGAAGTCTCCGTCAAAAGTACAGCTGGAAAGCTCAATGCAGAAATAAGAGCTGTCGGGAGTACTGCCGCAGAGCTCGAAAGTTCAAGTAGAAGAGTTTCGAATACGCCCAAAATACAAGTTTCTCAGACAAAGTCAGGAAATGCCGCAAGGAAATCTACTCTGCGACGGCCAACTGTGTGCCTCGAGGAATTTGCCGTCGGTTCCAGTAACCGTATGGCATTTGCGGCAGTTGAATTGGCGGCGAATCGCTTGGGGGAAATGTCACCGGTTCTTTTACACGGCCCGAGTGGCGTAGGTAAAAGTCACTTGTTGGCAGGAATATGTCACCATGCTCGTCAAGTTCGTCCAGGCCTCGTTGTAGCTATGTTTTCAGCAGAGCAGTTTACTACAAATTTTCTACAAGCCCTACATGGTAGTGGACTTCCAGGATTCCGAAGAAGTTGTCGGTCAGTTGATTTACTGGCGGTCGATGACTTGCAATTTTTCGTAGGAAAGCGAGCGACGCTGCTTGAATTACAAAGCACGGTGGATACGCTTCATAGAGCCGGTAAGCAAATAATATTTGCGAGCGACCGAGATGTCGAAAGTCTTTCTGGCCTGGGGAGTGAATTGACAGGGAGACTGCGCGGAGGAATGACGGCAGGGATTATGCCCCCGGACTATGAAGTTCGCCGAGGTATTGTTGCTGGCCTCGCAGAAAAAAGGCAAATTAATTTACCAACAAATGTTATCGATTTTCTTGCTAATAACCTTACTCGTCATGCCAGAGAATTGATCGGTGGTATTAATAGGCTTGAGGCTGCAAGCCACATGCTCGGTGCTCCAGTGACATTAGATTTAGCTAAAGAAGCTCTTGCGGACCTTGTTCGTTCAAGTGCCCGTAGTCTACGCCTTGCTGACATTGAGCAGGCGGTATGCGCAGCGTTTGGAATTTCTGAGTCTGATCTTAAATCAACGCGTCGTTCGAGAGCAGCAAATCAGCCTCGTATGTTAGCTATGTTTCTTGCTCGCAAGCATACAGGTGCTGCCTTGGCTGATATCGGTCGGCATTTTGGTCGTCGAAGTCATTCTACAGTTGTTGCAGCCGAGAAAACTGTTCGTAAGTGGATGACATCACATTCAAGTATCGTGCTTGCAGATGCAACCTGGGACGTGGAGCAGGCCATTCGTCGTGTTGAGGACGTCTTGCGAGCTGGCTGAGATGAATGAAAGGCTCACTTGAGTATGAGGAGGTCACTTCGGACAGTTCCCGCCTGAAGCCCTTGTTATTAGTCTGAAGCAAGTTCTTCTTCTCGGCTAGCCTTATAACGAATGCTTGATGCAGGCCCGTGAAATCCAATAACGCGTCGATCAACGTTAACTGATCGACTTATTATTCGGCCGTGATCAATGCTAAATATGATTTCTCCTGACCAGATTCGCTCAAGGAGACGTGATTCTGTTTGGGGGTCGTGAACTGGAGTAAGCACTGTCGTATCAACTTTGATGGTTGCACGGTCTTTTTTGAGTTTCGTGACTTGATATCGAAGTCGTGTTCGTACGGATTTTCCTGTGCTGCCCGGTATGTCAACAACTATGGTATCTGGAACTGTCCATGTTGTTCCTACCGCAACAGGTTCATCGGGTAGGGGAACGACCATCAGGTCACCAGTATTCGAAGGGGGGCTTGGGAAAAAGTCTTTGCGGTTGATGACTCGCCCGCATGAGTCAATTGTCAGTTCTGAAAGTGGTTTGCCAAGACTGAGTTGAACGCCTCCATATCCATCAGGCGGTGCTTTTGAACCATCACTGTCCCAGCGTACTGTCTCCATTTCACTTGTGCGAGACATCATCTTGACATGGTCAATGAGATGCTCGAGCGTTGCGTTTCCGTCCTTATCAACGTGAGTTATTTTCCAAGACTTTGTTGAATCTGTCGCAGTTTCAACATGTTGAGTGGTGCCGTTAATTGTTGTTTCAGTAAGTGCACGATGAGAAACCCGCACTGATATAGTTTCACCCTGCCTAAATTTATATCGAAGTATTTGTACGTTTTTGCTTGGCGATGTGGTGTCTTCGGCAGAAATGCTCCCGGCATAGATGAGTAAGGCCGCTAAGCAAATAGAAACAAAATATTTCATGTAAATTTTTCTTATGCCGATGATGCTGCTTAAGACTTACGGCAGTTACTACGCGGCGATGTATTCCGAAGACCGCTTCCCCAAGTCAATTTGTCACGAAGTGTAGAATAATAGCTATGCTGATTTGTCTCGATAAGACAAAATTTCGGTGCAGCAAGTGATACGCGGATTTTGTCACCAGCCTGAAGTGCTAGCAGAAGACGTCCGTCAACAACGCAGGATGACCCTTTATTTGGCGAAGGAACCACCAAAGTGTAGTCCCGGGATGCCGTGTCAACCACTGTTCGATGAGTGAGCGTGTGTGGGTTAAGAGGGGTAAAGATAAATGCCTCAATCGATTTTCGAACAATCGGACCTCCAGCAGACATGTTGTAGGCGGTTGAGCCCACCGGTGTGCTAATGATCAATCCGTCTCCACGGTACACAGTTGCTAATTCACCGTCGACGTAAAGTTCAATTTCGAAAAGAGAGAAGGGCGGTCCAGCAAGAATTGACGTTTCGTTGAGTCCAAGGTCACTCGCAATGGTATTATTTCCACGAAGTACTCGTGTCTCGAACATCATATGCTCAACCAGACGAAATCTGCCCGCAATGAGTTCATTGATAGCAGCTTCAACTTCATTTGGTGAGAAATCAGCAAGGAATCCGAGGCGGCCAAGATTAACTCCAAGTACCGGCGTCTGTTGGTACCCCATCCATCGGGCTGTCCGGAGAATCGATCCATCGCCACCTAGAACAATAACGAGATCGGCATCTTGTGCAACATTTGAAGGTTTTTTTTCGCCATCATCTGGTTCCCACGCAGTTCTATCCGCAACCATCATTTTTACATCATGGCCAAGATCCTTTAACAATTTTTGCAGGTCGTTCGCGAGAGGTTTTGTTTCCAGAACCTCCTCAGGCCCAATCAGCGCTATTTGAAGGCTTTCAGTGACGGGCTTACCTGGAGAAAGACGCCCCGCCATTTCTTTGCTTCTGAGGTCAGTGTTTTTTGATGGAATCTTCGCGTGATCAGCCATTGAGAATGAGCCTGGGGCAATACCACAAATAATCTGTTTTGGTCAGTCTCGAACGGGTGTTGCTACAGCATTTGCTGCAGCCTGTTCTGAAAGCTCTCTACAAATATCAACAATTCCGTTCACATCAAGGCTCAGGCTTGAAAGTAACTCGGACCTGTCGCCATGTTCGATAAAGTGATCCGGAATGCCAAGTCTTCGTATTGGGCCAGTGGGTATATTTGCATTGTGAACAGCCTCAAGAATAGCGGAGCCGAAGCCAGCTTGCAGAGCGTTTTCTTCAACAGACACTACCCAAGGGCTCGTTTGTATCCGCTTGAGGAGAGTTTCTTCATCTAACGGCTTGACGAAGCGAGCGTTGATTAAGCCAACATGAAGCCCCTCTTCTCGAAGCTCGTCTACGGCTCGGAGACAGGTTCCAGCAAGACTGCCGCAGCCAATAATCAGACCATCTTGTCCGTCAAGAAGCGGTTCGCAATGTCCTAGCTCGATAGGAAGTCGATCTTTTCCGAAGCGATTGTTGAGGTCCGGTTCGAGGACCGCTTTCGGGTAGCGAATGGCAACCGGACCATTGTGATTTATCGCCCAAGCTACCATTGATTCGAGATCATGTTCATCCGCGGGAGCAAGGACGGCCATGTTTGGAAAGAGTCGCATGTAGCCGAGGTCAAAGACTCCATGATGAGTGGGGCCATCGGGGCCCGTAAGTCCAGCCCGGTCGAGCATGAAGATGACGGGTAAATTCTGTAGGCAGACCTCCTGAAAGATTTGGTCATAAGACCGCTGCAAAAAAGTGCTGTAGATATCTACAATAGGTCGGCATCCGGCTTTCGCCTGACCTGCAGCGAATGCAACTGCATGTGATTCACAAATGCCGACATCAAAAAAGCGGTCAGGATATGCTTCACGAACAGTCTCTAGCTTATTCCCTTGGCACATTGCAGCCGTCATGACAGTTACTCGATCATCTTTTTTCATACAGTCGGCGATAGCCGCGCTGGCTACATCAGTAAAGACTCGCGCCGAAGATTTCTTTACTGAAACAATGCAATCATCATCGTCGCACTCGAATGGAGCAGGCGTATGAAAGAAGACGGGGTCATCTTCAGCAGGTTTGAAACCATGCCCCTTTTCTGTGAGGACATGTAAGAGAATCGGTCCTTCTTCATCCTTAACAAGTTCGAGGTATCTGATCAGATTTGGCAGTGTGTGTCCCTCGACCGGACCAAAGTACCGAACACCAAGAGCCTCAAATAACATGCCGCCGTGAAGTGTTGCCTTTAATGAATCTTTCACGTTGACAAGCATTCGCTCCATGGATTCGCCAACCATGGGCACGCCCTTGATGAGGTCCCCAGCTTTATCACGCAGCCCTCGATACCATGGATTGAGCCGCACGACATCGAGATACTCAGCCAGAGACCCGACTCTGGGGCAGATTGACATTCGGTTATCATTAAGAATGATGATGAGCCGCTTTTTCAAAAAGCCAGCGTTGTTAAGTGCCTCAAAAACGATGCCAGATGGAAGAGCTCCGTCTCCGATGACTGCGACGCTATGGCGATCATCTTGTCCTCTCAACGAGTCTCCACTAGCTAGGCCAAGGGCTGCTGAAATGCTGCAGCCTGCATGGCCTGTCATAAATAAGTCATAAGGGCTCTCCAATGGGTTTGGGAAGCCCATGAGACCTCCACGTGTCCGCATCGTATCGAATTGTTTGTATCTTCCGGTGATGAGTTTATGGGGATATATCTGATGCCCTGTATCCCATATAAGACGATCCTTACTGAAGTCAAAAACACGATGAAGCGCTAAGCAGAGTTCTACGACACCAAGATTTGATGCAAAGTGTGCTGTTCGGCTCGCAGCAACCTCACACAATGCCTGACGCATTTCTGCCGCAAGATTTTCAAGGTCGTCCGGAGAAAGTCCCTGAAGGTCGTGCGGGGATTCTATTGTTGGAAGGATATTTGACATTATCTCCAAAAACTCCTGCGTAAAATCATCTGCATCAAATGAGCTAGCTTTTTATAAGCGGAAAACAAGAGTCTACAACATATAGTTGTAGACTGGCGACAGTCCTTTGCGGAGCCACGAAGAAGCTCAAAAGCCTAGGTTTGACGGCTTACAACCCATCTCGCCAGTGCGATGAGTGATTCAGCAGCATCGCCATAGCCCGAGAGAGCTGTCGCTGCTTGTTCTGAAAGGGTCTCGGCTCGCTCTCTACTGAGTTCTTTCCCAAGCACTGTTGGAAAGGTGAGTTTTCCTCGCTCGGCATCCTTTCCGACACGTTTTCCCATGTTTGATTCCGATCCCTCAGCGTCGAGGAGATCGTCCGCTATTTGAAAAGCAAGGCCAAAGGCTTTTCCGTAGTCCTCTAGGTCATGCCTGCACTGAGGGTTTCCACCTCCGGCTAAGCAACCAAGATCAAGCGATGCTAGGAACAGGCAGCCAGTTTTTCGTCGATGAATTCGCTCCATCCATTGCACCTGCTGTTCCGGTGTTTGTTCGGAGAGATCGGAAATCCACCCTCTCTCTGCAGCCAAGTCATCTACCTGTCCACCAACAAGTGATTCTGCACCTGCCGCTCGGGCTAATATCTGGCAAGCCTCTGGTACAACTTCCGCAGGCATGCCACTAGCAAGTACTTGAAACGCGAGTGGTTGCAGAGCATCACCACATAAGATCGCTGTCGCTTCATCAAAAGCACGGTGGCAGGTTGGTCTACCGCGACGTAAATCATCGTCGTCCATTGCAGGCAGATCATCGTGTACGAGTGAGTATGCATGAATAATTTCGACTGCCAGAGCAGCTGGAGAAGCTTGTTCCCAAGTCCCACCGCAGGTTCGCGATGCTTCGAGCACCAAGGCTGGTCGGAGTCTTTTTCCAGGACCGAGAAGGGCATGCCGCATGGCACCTACCAAGCGGGGCGCGGCCTGATCAGAGAAAGTAAGAGCAGACTCAAGTCGTGGGTTGATAAACTCTTGAACAGCAGCAAGGGTTGCTTGAATATGCTGTTGTAAGTCGCTTGCTGAGGCATTCATGAAAGTCTCGGAAGAAAATTCAGTATCGGTGGTTTTACTCATGCCACGTCATGACAAGGTGTTTCGTGCCATCTTTTTGCAGGTGTGTTACGGCACGTGTTCTACGTTCTTGGTGTGGGGTCGTCCATTCCTGGTAGTTGATGTCGAGTCTTGTGATGAACGGCAGTTGTATTGTGTTCTTCCTGGGTGGCTTCAGCTTTCAGGCCTTGACTCTTTGTGCTTTTTCGTCGACTTGCTTTTGACTTCTTTGGACCGTTTTCATTTGAATTATCAACATTTTCGAAGACTGGATTGCCATCTTCATCAATTCGTACCAGCGTGACAACTCGCTGCTCTATATCGCTGAGTTCATTATGCAGTTGGCGTAATAACGAGACGCCTTGCTCGTATGCCTCAATCGATTCAGTGAGCCCTAATTCCCGCGACTCCATCTGGTTTATGACAGCATCGAGTTGATCGAGTGAGGCCTCGAAAGACGGTTGTTTTTTGTTGACTTTTGGCTTTTTGTCAGTCATGTCATTTCTTGTAGTTTTGGTTTACTCAACGTGTGCACTTGTTTTATGGTGACTTGTGTCGATGCTTCGCTCAACTCGACTATGTAGTTCCCCATGAGCCAGTTTTGTGATGATAGTGGTTCCTGGTGGAGCTTGGTACCAAGAGTCAATGGCTTCTTTCGTCTTTGCGTTTGTTGTGACTGAGTAGCCTTTGGAGAGAAGTTTTAATGGGCTGTTGGCCTCCAGCAAAGCTGCCATTGAACTTAATTCATCCTTCGACTGTTTTAATTTTTGAGATCCCTGACGTTGCAGTCGTAGTGCTTTTTCTAAGAGATGTTGACGTGCGGCACTAATATTGTGGTGTGGAAAGGCTAATGGTCGTGCAGTTGCAATTCGATTCAGGCGATGACGCGTTGATGTAACACGTTGAATCAATTCTTTATTCAATCTTTGCCCAGAAAGCCCTAGGTGGTCGAGCATTTGTTGGCGTTCAACTGCAATGTGGATAGCAGCATCAGTCGGCGTTAAGCCACGCACATCCGCGACAAGGTCAACGAGAGAAATATCAATTTCGTGTCCAATTCCTGAAATAATTGGGATTCTGCTTTCAGCAACTGCCCGCACAAGTATTTCTTCATTAAAGGACCAGAGGTCTTCAAGGCTTCCTCCGCCACGGACAATTGCAATAGCATCCAGCGGAGGGGTTAATTGTCCTGCTTTCAAAAGGCTCGAAGCCAATTCCTCTGCCGCGCCTGCTCCCTGTACACGAGATGGGCAAAGCACGACATCAGCAATTGGCCAGCGGCTAACGAGCGTTTTTAAAAAGTCTGAAACTGCGGCACCGGACGTGCTCGTAATAAGGCCTATTCGACGCGGGTACTTTGGTAAATTCTGTTTTCTGGTAACAGAAAACAGCCCTTCGTCCTCAAGGCGTGCGTGTAATTCGCGGAGTTTTGTTTCAAGAGTGCCCGTTCCAAGAGCGTGACAACGATCGATCGTGAGTTGGTAGCTTCCTCTGGGGGGGTAAACTTCTATTCGTCCGTGACATACTACTTCCATGCCGTCAGTTGGTTCGATAGCCAGTGAGGCTCGAGTTCCTCGCCAGATGACACTGCGGAGCAGTGCTGTTTCGTCTTTCAAACCTAAGTAAATATGACCAGAGCCTGCAGTCACAAGATTGGTGACTTCACCTGTAATCCATACATCGGTAAACCGTGATTCAAGGTGATCCTTGACGCGAGCGGTGACCTGAGACACGCTCAAGGCATCTTCGGCAAGATCTTTAGGTTGTTTTTTTGTGCCACTCTTCATCCCTCATATCATACCAATCTGCGACACTGTCGCTCTATCCGGTGCTCTCTCCTGCTCACCTTTAACGAGTTTACTATGACATCACAGCCTGTATCTCAGGGAACCACTCCTAGGGGAACCACTCCTAGGTTTGCTCTACTTATTGTTTTTTTAACGGTTTTTATCGATCTATTAGGCTTTGGCATCGTCTTACCCGTCATGCCGAGGCAGGCGGAGCCATATCTCAATGCGCTGAACGTATCAGAGGTCGCAGCAGGAGGAATCATTGGCGTTTTGTTTTCAGTGTTTTCACTGATGCAATTCATTTTCAGTCCAATTTGGGGGCGACTCTCTGACCGATATGGAAGAAAGCCTCTTTTGATTCTGAGCCTACTAGGGTCGGTGGTCTTCTACGCCCTGTATGGCTATGCCGTGTCCTTACCATTGGAACAATCACAACTTGCCTTAGGGTTGATGTTGTTCTCACGAGTCGGAGCAGGAATTGCTGGTGCAAGTGTAGGAACTGCGGCCGCAGTGATTGCAGACTGCACGACGCCAGAGCGACGAGCCCGAGGGATGGCATTAATTGGCATCGCATTTGGTGCAGGATTTACACTCGGTCCACTTATCGCTTATTTTGGACTCGCTCTTTTCGATGAGCAACCTTGGGGAGTCGGAGCGATTGCATCACTTCTCTCACTTGTCGCACTCCTTTTGGCAGTGTTTGTTTTTCGAGAAACGAGAGTGCCAGGCAAAAATGCAGCGAAAGAATTTTTCAGTATCAGTCGGACTGTATCAGTTCTTCGAATGCCAGCAGTTGGTGGTCTTATTCTTATTTATTTTCTAGCAATCTTTTCATTTGCAAATTTTGAAGCCACGCTTGCACGGTTTACACGAGCAGCCTTTGGTATGAATGACGATGACAATTTCCTTGTCTTTGCCGCAATTGGTGCACTTTTGCTGGTGGCAGGCGGCCTTTACCGTCCTCTTGCAAAACGATTCTCTGAAGTGTCGTTAATGGCCGCCGGACTTATCCAGATGATCTTGGGGCTTGGTGGATTGGCAGTAGTTTCATGGGTACTGTTCCAATCGCAAGCAAGTGCTGATGTGGCTTTTGACGGCGTTGGCGATGGAATAAAGGTTGCTTTTTATATAGCTTCGGCATTCGCAGTGTGGGGGTTTGCTTTTGTGAATCCTTCAGTTTCTGCACTTGTTTCACGGTCCGCAAGTTCTTCTGAGCAGGGAGAGGTGTTAGGTGTAAATCAATCCTTTGCCTCGCTCGGTCGTATACTAGGGCCACTTGTTGGATCTCTCTTGTTCGCAGTTCATCCATCTCATGCGTTACCGTTTGTTGTGGCAGTACTAACACTCTTTTTTGTCAGTGCAATTCTGAAAAATGTTGCACTATCTATTCATCATCCGGCTACTCGTCACCCGGCGATCGAATGAGTAAGAAGACTAGAGCGTACGAAGATCTGTCTGAGTGATGATACTGGGGTCGTCTTGAATAGACGTCTCACGATTAAGTTCAGACTGCTCTATTTTCCGGTAGAGTGTGGAGCGGCTTATTCCAAGTTCTTCCGCAGCTTCGGGTATCCTGCCCTCTGCTCGTCGTAAAGCTTCTGTAATCAAAATTCTCTGCCATTCATCCAGCCTTAATGATCCCCGTAGCTTTGCTGATATTTGTTGGAAATTCGGGAAAGCCATAGTCTGGAGTTCCTCGGGGGTCGCGTCCACTGTGTCACTTCCAGCGAGAGCCGCGGCAGGCTTTGAATCACCAGCCTCTGTAGTCTTTTGATGTCCCGCACAAGCGGCTGAGGCGAGACTGATGAGCGAGACAAAAAAACCAAAGTCGTTGTCTTGCAGGTGGTCATTTTCGGCAGTCGCACAAAGTGCGGCCCAAGGGCGTTCTCCGTCAAGTACAGGAATGAACATGAGGCCATATGCATGGGTGCTCTCTCCATCATTTCGATTATGGAAATTTCGTTTTACCCATACCGCATGTCCATCACGAATAAATTTTTGGCAACTAGTTTCATCGAGTCGTTCTGTGAGGTCGCTTGATGGCGGAACAACCAAAACAGATTCCAGCGTATTTGTCTCATGAAGATCAAACCAGCCAACCGCGTCGGCTCCAGTATTCTCAGCAGCAATCTCCACAGTTGCTGCAATTACGTCTTCAATTGATTGTGAGGCGAGAAGCCGAATGCTGGTCTGGTAGAGAAGCATGGTGCGACGTCCCTCGTCAACAAGGCCATCACGCGATCTCTGGAAGTTGTAACCCTCGATTTCACCGACGGGCTCACATCGAATTATTTTTTCAGATTCATCATCTGTTTCTTCCACTGATCGTCTGGATGGAATTCTGAAAATAAATTCAGTTGTGCCAATCCGAATAGACATTTCAGGCTGGAGTGATATTTCCGTGATACGTTGGCCGTCTACCCAGGTGCCATTACGGCTTTGCAAATCTTTTATCTGCCACTCTCCGTTTAAGGTGTTTCTCGATATGGCTGCGTGCCCGCGACTTGTGAGTCTGTCAGCTACAACAATATCCGCATCGACGGCTCGACCAATGATGTTTTCTTGGTTGGGCAGGAGCAGGAAACTTGGTCCATTGCGTTCAGCGATTTGGAGTACGAGCGTTGCTTCAGTTTCAGGTATCGAATCATCCGTGTCATCTTTCGGGGGCAAGGATGTATTAGGAATCGAACTACTCGACATGGAGCCAGGTCCTGATGAGGCAACAAAACAATTTTCGCGTGCTTTTTGGGTTTCTAGCACGGGTGCACAGACAAATAAAAAAATACCGATATCATAATATGAACGGTGCATGTATCCGTAACAAGAATCAGTGTAAGTCTAAATGAACTGCCAAGAAACTCAATCGTATCAAGCTGATAGGCAGAGTAAAATCTGTGAGCAACTAGTGCTTCCAGAAACAGGTGTTGTTGTCGTCGGTCACGGAACAGCAGATCCTGTTGGGGCAGCTGAAACAGCAGACATCGTTGTGCAAGTCAACGCGATCCTGCCGAATATTCCAGTCGAACTAGGGTATCTCGAAGTCATCGAGCCAACGATATCGATGGCAGTAGATCGCCTGGCTGCTCGCGGGTGCAAAAAGATCATTGCAATTCCAATACTTTTGTTTGCGGCAGGTCACGCAAAGCAAGATGTTCCAAAAGCGTTGCAGGAAGCGATTGCTCGCCGAGGTCTAAGCGTGCAGCAAGCTGAGCCCCTTGGCTTGCACGAGCAAGTTATAAGCCTCGCCCGTCGTCGTTTTTTTGCAGCAGTCCAAGGGTATGCACCCATCGAAGGAGGCCGTGAAGCGTTACTCGTTATTGGCAGAGGATCGAGCGACCCAACAGCGGGACAACAACTCTGGGGTTTTGTGCGATCGACATACAGTTCGTTAGCGAGCGTCGCGAAGTATCGTTTTGCTGTAAGTTTTGTTGCAGCAGCGAAACCGACCATTCGTGAAGCCGTGAATCAATTGCTTCAAGGTGACGATGCTCAACTGCCAGTGAAGCGGGTTGTGCTGCACCCACACCTTCTTTTCCATGGTCATGTTGAGAAGCAGGTTGATAGATGTTTGAAAGAGGCGGAAAGCGAATATCCGTCTGTCGAGTGGGTGAAGGTGCCCCGGCTTGGAGCCGCTCCAGAAGTGGCGAAAGCGCTCGTTGACCGTGGATTATCCTGTCTAAACGTAATGAATTGATTTCCAAGCATATTTTTCAAAAGTTCACTCGAAAAAGCCATCTCGTCACGGGCGTTAAAAGTCGTCACAATAGAATAATGTTTTTGGTGCGGTGGTCATATCTCGCGAGAGAACACCCATCGCAAGAGTTTGTGCACACATACTTATGTGTATTTTGGAAGGAGTTTGCTGAGTGGAATGCCATCTACCAGTAGCTGATAGTAACGTTCTGACCCAATCCGACGGTTTGCCAATGGTGCGTAAACTTTCTCTTGTTGGGCTTATGGGAATCGTTCTGTTGCCCACTTGGGTCTTTGCCAACGAAGGCGGGTCTCCAACACCGGGTCCGAATGATCGACAGATCACGCTTGCCGTAAAAAGTTATCTTGAAAGAGAGCATTTTTTGCGTAAGCCGATTGATGATGAAATTGCAGCTCGTTGGTTTGATACCTTTCTCTCAGCACTCGATCCGCTCAAAATCTATTTTCTTCAATCTGACGTCGACTCCTTTGCGAAAAAAAAATCAAGTCTCGATGACCTTGTCCGAAGGGGAGACGTGAGTTTTGCTTACGAAGTTTATGATCGTTTTCTCGAGCGAGTTGACGAACGGATCCCTATCGTTGAGGAATTATTGAAGTCAAAGTTGGATTTCAATCAGAAGGAATCGATTGTTATCGATCGTGACATAGCCGTATGGGCAAAGACGCAAGGCGAAGTCCGTGATAAGTGGAAAAAGCGAATCAAATACGACTTGCTCGTTCAAAAGATGGAGAAGGTCTCTCCCGAGGAAGCGAGAAAGAAACTGTTGCGTCGTTACACGAGTTTCGCAAAACGAATGCATCAGATGAACGCAGATGAGCTGTTAGAAACATACCTATCATCACTCACGAGTTCGCTCGATCCACACACCAGTTTCATGTCACCTGGAACACTTGAAAATTTTGAAATTACAATGAGGCTGCAACTCGATGGTATCGGTGCCTCGTTGAAGGGTGAAGATGGCTATACGACAGTTGCCGAACTTGTTCCCGGAGGGGCAGCAGACAAAGATGGCCGGCTGAAGAAAAAAGATCGGATCGTCGGTGTCGGCCAGAATCGTGAAGGCGAGATGGTCGATGTCGTTGATATGAATCTCAACGATGTTGTGAAACTCATTCGTGGTAAGCGGGGGACGGTAGTGCGCCTTAAGGTTGTCCCCGTTAGTCAAACGGTGCCAAAAGTTTACGACATTGTGCGGGCAAAAATTGAGTTGCAGGATAGTGCAGCGCGTGGTGAAATTATTGAGGAGGGTATAAAAGAAGATGGGAGTCCTTGGCGAATTGGTATCGTTAATCTACCGAGTTTTTACATGGACATGGCGGCTGCCCGGCAAGGGCAGGCTGATTATAAAAGTAGTACACGTGACTGTCGGAAACTGCTTGAAGGATTCCGCGAAGAGGGAGTTGACTGTGTCGCTCTCGATCTTCGCAACAATGGTGGAGGGTCTTTGCCCGAGTCTATTTCTTTAACGGGTCTTTTCATTGATACAGGCCCAGTTGTCCAAATCAAAGACGCTGATCAGCGAGTCCAGCAATACGATGACTTGGAGCCCGGTGTTGTTTGGGATGGTCCGCTTGTTGTGCTTGTGAATAAGTTCAGTGCGAGCGCAAGTGAGATTGTTGCAGGGGCAATACAGGACTATCGCCGTGGGCTCGTCATTGGTGATTCTGCTACTCACGGAAAGGGCACCGTGCAAAGCTTGCTTGATCTGGGGCGGCAGCTTTTTCAGCGTTTGCCCAATGCACCGTCTCTTGGTGCGTTGAAAATAACAATGCAGCAGTTTTACCGCCCGAGTGGGCTAAGTACGCAGATGAAAGGGGTGAAGAGTGATGTGAAATTGCCGAGTATCACAGATCACCTCCCAGTCGGAGAATCGGATCTTGATAATGCAATTCCCTTTGATCGCGTCGATACAGCAGACTTTGTGGCCACCAACAACGTCAATGAATCAATGCTTGAAACACTTCAGCAACGATCTGACGTACGTGTGGCAGACGACGAAGAGTTTCAAGAACTGGCAACAGATATTGCCCGCTACGAGGAGAGGAAAAACGAAAAGACAATCTCTCTCTTGGAGTCAGACTTTGTAAAGGAATGGAATGAAGGCAAAGCGGCAGACAAAGAGGAGGAGAAAAAACAGGAGGAAAACGCTGGGCCACGACGACCAGTTGTGACACGAGACTTCTATTTTGATGAGGCTATGAGAGTGACGACGGATTATCTCGCAGTGTTATCCGGTGCCGCGATGCCATCGTTGGCGAAGTCTGAAAGTAAAACAGAGGGTCAGAGTGAGTCACGTTAGTTTTTGGGGCATGTGCTCAAAGTGATAGTTGCAGACTTAGGTGGATTCTTGAAGAATTGTTCGCATTGCCTCAATTGCATTTGGGTAGCGAGGCTGACTGTTAAGATCGTTCCAGATGCGATGTGCATTGATTCGTTTGTTTCCACCCCGGCTCTTGGTGGCCTCTGCTGCCCACTGAGGTGGTGAGCTGTTTGTGAATTCTGCAAGCGCGGAGTACCAATCGTAGCGTCGTAAAGGGTTCATGTCTGAAACAGCATAAAGTTCCTGTGGTGAAGGAAGTTCTGCAATGTCACAGATGACAGCAGCTGCATCATCGACGTGTATCAGGTTGAGCCAACTGTCAGGGTCGGCAGGGATCGGGTTGTTTTCTCTGACATCCTGAAGCCTCGGAAGTCGATCTGGTCCATAGAGACCAGCGAGTCGAAGTACGACGCCCGGTCCTTTGGGATGTCTGCTGAGGGAAGTTTCTGCTGTGAGCAAAGTCCGTCCAGCCTCTCGTGTAGGATGTGCTGGAGTTGACTCGTTCACTTCTTCGGCAGTTTCTGTGCCCCAAACGCCAGTTGAACTAATGAAAATGACTCGTGGGTTATTTGGTATTTGGTCGAGTATGCGAAGAAGCCCTGTCACGTGGACATCATGATAGTTCGCATGGGCGTTTCTATCGAATCCGACTGACCATAAGACAGTGTCTACCTCTGGAAGGTTTTGGAAACAGTTCGGTGATCCACTACTTGTTGTTACGTCTCCAATTATGGGGTGGATGTTTGCTTTTGCGAATCGTTTAGCTTTCGTTTGGTTACGTGTTGTAGCAAAGACGGTGGAGCCGGACCCAAGCCATCGTTGTGCAACTCTTTCACCAAGAAAGCCACATCCGATGATTAGACGAGCAGTCTCATTTTTGTTTTTAGTCATCATCAAGCGTGCCATTATCTTCGGTAAGTAATGTTTTTTGTAGTGCTGTCTGTTTTTCCAGCCATGTGCCCAGTATGATCTGTGCCGCAACAGCATCGTGGCGTTCTTTTTTTCGGCCACGCGTGAGCCTAGCAGGCCTCAACAGCCCGGATGCTTCCTGAGACGTATTTCTTTCATCCTGAAAAACTACTGGTAGTTCAGTAGTTTCTGTGAGCCACGCTGCGAACTTCTCGACCTCGGAAGACATTTCACTGTTTCTTCCATCAGAGTGCAGAGGTAGTCCCACAACGAAGCCAGCGAGTTCTTCCTGTTTTACAAGTTTCAGGAAAAATGCTGCATCGGCATGAGGGTCTCGGTTTGTTTTATAAATCATCAATGGGCTGGCAATTATTCGTTCGGTATCACAGACCGATATACCAATTCTTCGACGGCCATAATCTACGCCAGCGAGTCTGCCAAACGGAAGTTTTTCAGAATTCATTTTTTAGGGATTTTTGTACCATAGGTTGTTTTGGCGAATCGCCCCTGCTGGAGGAAGTTGAGCGTTTCCTTTTGAACATCTGAATTTTTCATCATGCGGGAGTGGCGAACGGGAATAACCAGAAAACCGTCGGCACCGTTGAGTTTTGTTTCTGACACGCGAACAATTGCATCGTCATCGCCCTCTAGGATCGATGAGTATCCTTCATTATCACCTTTGCCACCAGCGATAATGCCATATTCAAAAGGGGGGGTTTGAAGTTCATGCCGTATTGTATCCCAATGCAGTATAAGTTCACGAGCGGCACCAGAAGCTAGTGTTTTAAGCCAGTGATTATTAGCGGCAAGTCGAGCAAGGTCTGAACCCTGGTTCGGTGGCCCAAGCATTACCATGCGATCGATCCGACCTATCATTTCAGGCTGTGCATTTTGTAGCCACCTCCGAACAACTAAGTTCCCCATGCTGTGCCCTACAAAACTAACAGCTGTAGTTGGTGGTAAGCCGGCAAGCACTTTCCCTAATGCGTGGGCGTGTGATGCAAGAGTTGCTTGAGGGCTTGCGTAACCAAATGTCATTATGCTGGCAGACATATGGTCTTCAAGGAATGTAACAAGGGGCTTCATGGCGCTTCGTCCTTCTCCAAGGCCGTGAATTACAATAACTACCTTGTTCCCTACGGACGGGTTTATAGCACCATCTTTGATAAGTTTTGAGAAATGACGTGAGCATAGATCGAGAGTCCCCTCGGCAACAACTTGATCATTCAGGTTGAGAATACGATAAGATTTTGACTGAGCATGTTGCTGAATGCGCCAGTTACTAACAACTCGTATATCAGACCACTGTAAAGCATCGGCAGCAGACGTGAAGTTATCAAAGACAGTACTGACCCAGTGCTTTTCAGCTTCGTTGAGTGGATGATTTTCTCTGCCCTCAGCCCCTGAATCTGCAAATAAAAATATACATAAAGAAATGACACAGGAATGTATCACCAAAAATGTTTTGAGCGATCCGGTGTGTCTTACAGATATTCGTGCCATTGTTTACTTTCCAGCTCAGCGACTACTTTACGAATATGCTCTTCATGTGATCTGTCAGCGACCAAGGTGGCGTCATCGGTATGTACTAAAAGAATATTCTCTAAACCCAGAGTGACAATAAGATGATTGTCGCATGTATGAACAAGTAGGTCTTTTGAATCGATACCAAGGTGACGACCGACTACAGTATTTCCATGCTCGTCCTGCCCTCGTTGTCGGGCAACAGCTGACCAGCTCCCTAGGTCATCCCACGTGAAAGGTGCTTCGATAACAGCGACTTCTGAGGCGTGTTCAAGTACTGCATAGTCGATCGAAACACCTTTGATTGCAGCGAATTCCTCAGAGAAAACGGCATTCTTGTCAGGGGTATCCCAGTTGTCTGCAATACGTTGAAGGTGTTTTAAGCAGTCAGGCTGATACTCAGCGAGGGCCTCAATGATTGTCTTTGCACGCCAAACAAAGATGCCGGCATTCCAGAGAAAGTTGCCCGCAGATAGATATTCTTTTGCAACATCGACCGGAGGTTTCTCTCGGAATTGAGCAACACGATGCACCGGGGCATCATTTTTTGTGTATGGCAGGGCACCTCCTTGTTGAATGTATCCATAGCTAGACGACGGGCTCGATGGACGAATTCCAAATGTAACGAGTCGATCAGGGTTTTGGTCTACGAGGCTATTCGCCTGTTGTAGCGCACTCTGAAAGGATGCAGTTGAATCAATAACATGATCACTTGGCATGACTGCCATCGTGGCTTCAGGGTCTTGTTGCAGGACAAGCAGAGCTGCCAGTCCTATGCAGGGTGCCGTATCTCGCTTGCAGGGCTCACCGACAATTGCGGTTTCCGGAAGTTCTGGTAGCTGTCTCTGGACAGCTTCTGTAAGTCGTGTGTTTGTTACGACGAGGGTTCGCTCGGGAGGAATGAGTCCGTCAAGCCTCGCTACGGTGTCTTGTACAAGTGTCCCTGCACCTGCGAGTGGTAGTAGTTGTTTTGGAAGTTTTGCACGGCTTGATGGCCAGAAACGAGTACCTGATCCACCGGCCATAACAATTGCATAAAGCATGAGCGAGATATTCTCCAGAAAAGGTGAGATTTTTAGAATGTTCAGGTTAATCGAATGACAACTGGGCCATCGATATAATTGTTTGGAAAAACATCGGACTGTGCAATGATCCGAAGATCGTCATCATCAAAAATTGATGCGGCATCAAGTTCCACATTAATTCCCGGTGCAACATCAATGCCAACGCGTTTCAAATGTCGGATTGCATATGCATTAAGCGATTCATGAACGCTTTCTGGGGAGTCTTTGGGAGTACCTGATGGATTTTTTAGTGGTGCAAAGCCTTCTTTCGAGTCAATTTCAACAACGGTCACCTTGTCGGCCAAAGGCATGAGATCAAATATGAAACGCTCAAATTTGAAAGCATTTGGTCTCGTTGGTTGAATGAATTGACTGGTTTCGTCGAAGAATGGAACTTTTTTGTGGGCAAGATGAAGTGGAAGGGCTTCGCTTGAAGAAGCAACATCTTGGAGAAATTGTCTATCGAATGCATGAATTGCAATACTTCCGGCGAAGAACCTCAGCCTCCCGTCCTGAAGGCGTTCAGCCGCAATGTTTTGAGGGAGGTCGCTGTATTCAATAATCTGGGTCACACCATTTATTTCAGCAACTACACCAACCCGTTCTTCGGGATCGATTTTGGGTACAACTTGTGTCGATAGCGACGCCTCAGAGAGCATGTGTTGACCGATAAACTCTGGATCGAGAGGTTTTGCCAGAGGATTGTCTACTTGGAAACTTACGAGCGTACTGCAACCATGCCGCTGAAACCATTCAAGGCCACCGCTTTCTGCGAGCGCCTGTAACATTCCGCCGTGACCATCTGGTGCAACGGCAACATGATTACAATCATCAAGAAAAAGTTTATGACTTGTTGCGTCAACTGCTGGAAGATTGCCTTGGCAGAAAAAGAATACCTGACCAGAATCAAGGCCACAGAAGTTGGCTGCAGTGAGAAATTCACGAGTGAGATTGTCGGTTGCACTGCTTGTCATGATGGCAAGTGGAACTTCGCGGCCGAATCGTTTTTTGACCGCACGTAGACGTCCGAGGAGTACATCAAAAAGACTTGCCTTTGAAACCGTTGTAATTGGGAATGTACCTTTTGGCCCGTTGAACCCTAAACGAGTGCCTTGCCCTCCAGCCATCAAGATGGCGCCAACCTGTCCGGCACCCAGTGATTTTCGGCCCCTATGTAAAGCCTCTACTGAAGCAGTGTCCTCTCCCCCAAGTTTGTGACAAGTTGGAGTAGATGCACTGCTGAAATGTGGTGTTTTCATGGTGTGTCTGTCGCCGTCTTGGTTTTCAACAAGATTCTTACAGGCAACAACTCCGTGCCAGTCGATTGTCATCAATTGAGATTCCAGGGAAAAACGTTCCTTTTCAGAAAGTTTCCCCCAATGGGCAAGCAGATGCTCTTCCCCATGCTCTTTCAAGAAATCAAGAATTGCAGGTGCTGGTGGCATAATTTTGAAGTCATGCAGAGGGAGAAATGTGACGTTAAAATCCACGAACCCACTTGAACAGTATGAAGCAGAGAAGGGGGAAGAAAATGAATATAAGACCGTACGTGAAAAGCGTGGTCCAAATATGCTCAGGCCATCTCGCCATGTTTAATTGATGCCTTCATTGTGGTGTGACTGTGGGATCGGTGATTCTGAAGGCTTGTTTACACTGATAGAAACTGGAACTGATGTTTGTTCATCGATTGGTTCTTCGACGCGGCATTCGATGCGGACGCCCCAGGGTAATATCTCTGCCGCCGTAACCGAAACTTCTAGAGCATCGAATTCAGTGGTTACTTCAACCGTGGGTATGAACGGGAAAGATGGGCAGAATCCAACGTGACCTGTTGCTAATCGGGTTCCTGTAGGGAGGTTCACGATAAGTTGTCCACGAAGATGTTCTGTGCCGTCTGGCAACTCGTAACGCTCTTGCCAATGCAATAATATTTCTCCATTGTCGGAGCCAGTTCTTGTGGTGCCCGGGTGAATGATTTGGTCCTTCGATACTTCTTGAAGCGGTACCACTTGTTGTGCATTGTCAGATTTTTCCTGCAAAAATACCTGCCGCCATAGTGGAGCACGACGCTGTGGCCAACGAAGTGGTTTTCGATGCGTGCGATTCAGTCGTAGTAGGGTTACCACATTTTTATAAATAGCTCTTCCGGAGTCTTCAATGAACAATGAGTACGAACGCAGTGGAGTATTGACTAACTGTTTATGTTTGCTTCGCCGTGAGGGCAAAAACACGACAGCTCCAAGGAGAACGACCGTTATCACGTTGGTGAAGGTGAGGATTGGTAGCCATATCCCAAGAGTTAAGACGACAACAAAAACATTAAAACGTGTTAGTCTCGACAGTCGATGAAGGGTAGGGTTCCATCTGAGCCATGGCTGGGTTGCGGCAGCAATCAAGATGCCACCAATTATCGTAACGAGGAGCAGGATGAAAATTGGTGGGTGGAAAGCTAGGCCACCGACTATTCGGCGCGAGAGGATAATAATTGTGATGAAAAACGTAGTACCCGCAGCAAGGTAGCTCACTACATTGGTTGTGAACAGTTGGAAATCAGGGACACGGCTCTGAGTTGCGGCGAATCTTTCCGGTTGTACGTTGTGGGAGACAGAAGGCATGAACACGTTTCTGATTAAGGAACGATTCGTAAGCTTATTGAATTATCAGACGGTCTTGAGTAGTTGTCTCAAGTAAAGTGTCAACCGCTAACTAGGATAGAGAGTTAACTTTATCAGGTCTGAGATATTTCCAATGTCGTATAACGGTTGTTTGTCTTAGCTTGCAGTAGTTGCTGCTTCAGCAGCTTCCGCCAATGCAGTTGCTTTGTCTGTTTTTTCCCAAGGAAATTCATCTCGTCCGAAATGTCCACCAGCGGCGGTCCGACGGAAGATAGGTCTCCGAAGGTCGAGGTGCTCAATAATGCCACGAGGGGTCAGCGGGAAGTGTTCTCGAATGAGCGAGCATAATCGTTCATCATCGATTTTCCCACTGCCAGCAGTGTCAATATGGACACTGACCGGTTCGGTGACACCGATTGCATAGGCAAGTTGTAATTCACATCTGTCGGCCAGTCCGGCTGCCACAATGTTTTTTGCAACATAGCGAGCCATGTATGCAGCACTGCGATCAACTTTTGTGGGGTCTTTTCCGGAGAAGGCACCACCACCATGGCGTCCCCATCCACCGTAGGTATCAACAATGATTTTTCGACCCGTCAACCCAGCATCGCCGTGAGGGCCACCTACAACAAATCGACCAGTTGGATTTATGTGGTATTTGATATTACTGATATCGAGATCATTCGGCAGTTCCGGTTTGATAATTTTTTCAATGATGTACGACTGGATTTCTTCATTTGATACATGTGGAGCATGTTGCGTGGAGACAACAACGGTATCAATTCGAATAGGCTTATCCCCATCATATTCAACAGTCACTTGGCTCTTTGAATCGGGCCGAAGCCAATCTACATCTCCGCTTAAACGTGCGTCAGCGAGACGGTTTAAGATGCGATGCGAGAGGGCGATCGGTAGTGGCATCAGTTCCGGCGTGTCATTGCAGGCATAACCAAACATGAGACCCTGATCACCGGCCCCGATGTCTTTGCCTTTGTCAGTATCTTCATTCACACCCATGGCAATGTCACCGCTCTGCTTGCCAACGGCAACAAGAACTGAGCAGGTGTCCGCAGAGATGCCCATTTCATCATCTGTATAGCCAACTTCTCGAATGACATCGCGAACAACTTGTTGATAATCGATGGTGCCTCGAGAGGTTATTTCGCCTGCAATCACGGCAAGGCCTGTTGTGACGAGTGTTTCGCAAGCAACACGACTGTTCGGGTCTTGGGCTAGGAAAGCATCGAGAATCCCATCCGAAATTTGATCCGAAAGTTTGTCTGGATGTCCCATGCTGACTGATTCACTTGTAAAAAGATACTTGCCGCTAGCCACTTTTGATGCCTCATGCAGTTAAGGTAAGGAAAACAATCTCTGCCCAGTACCATGCCCAGTACTATTTCTAATCCACAACAATAGTATCCGGAATTTTTGCCAAACAGACAACCGTCAGGATGAAATCACCGGGAGGAACTCTAAAATCCGTTTTGCAGTCAGCATGGTCCCCCCTCTGTTTGTTTCAATCACTTTCTTGGCATTTTCCCCGAGTGCTCTGGAGAATGCTGGATCATTTAGGCATTGAGCAACAAATTCTTTAAGTTCTTCGCCGTTATGAACGACGACAGCAGCATCTGCTTCGAGTAGTGCAGAAACCTCGTGTTGAAAATTTCTGGTATATGGGCCAAAGCAAATTGCGGCTCCGTACGCAGCCGGCTCAAGCATGTTTTGCCCTCCACGAACTCCATCGAGACTGCCGCCAACAAATGCCACTGTTGCGAGACCCCACAAAGCTGCGAGTTCACCGGTAGCATCTACTAGAAGAATAAATGATTCCTCGGGCGGTGGGCTTGCCTGGTCGTGAAGAGCACTGCGGTAATACATCGGTATGTGGCGGGCATCTGGTTGACGTAATCGTTTTGCTAACGAATCTGCAAGTTGGTGGCTTCTCTCAATGTGTCGAGGGACGAGAACGAGTTTAAGGCGTGAATGTATTTTCTGTTGTTGTAGAAATACCTCAACTGCTAGCATTTCTTCCGGTTGTTGAGTGCTACCTGCAACAAAAACAAAATCATCGTCATGGATACCAATGATTTTCTTGAGGCGATTAAGCTCTTCTTTGTGTTGGTTGCCATGGATGCTGTCAAATTTCAATGAACCAATAGTTTCTACAACCGGAGCTCCAAGAGTTTTAAAACGACCAGAATCCTCATGGGAACGAGACAGTACAAGTGATATTCGCCTTAGCATTGTAGCTACAAAACGTGGTGCCTTGCTGTATCCCTGATAACTACGCTCGCTCATGCGGCCGTTCACGACAAGAACAGGAATTTCGTAATCTTCTGCAATACGTAGCAGGTTTGGCCAGAGTTCTAGTTCACCGAGAACAAGCAAATCTGGCCGAACTCGATCGAGGGTTTTTCTTATCGCCCAGCTGAAGTCGAGTGGGCACGGAAAAACATGTTCTTTCTGGTGACCTTGTGTTGCAACCTCAAGCCCCGTTGTAGTCGAACTTGAGAGGACACAATCGATGAGTTGTTTTTGGAGCCGGGCTTGCTTTTCGAGTTCACCGATCAGTGTTCGAAGGAGTTGAACTTCACCAACACTGACACCGTGAAGCCAAATCCGGCAGTGATCTCGTGGGCAATCTGCTACGCAAATCCGGCCGGTGATTCGTTCTCGAATTGCAGCAACAGGACGTTTGCTTGAGAGTTTTCGCCAAAGGATCCATGGTAGGGCAGCAATGCCCACCAGCAGATAGAGCAGGTTTAGGGCTATCACGACACCTCACCTAGTCAGCCAGCTGACGCGCTCGCCGAGCGGGCACAACAGTTCTTGTATTTTTTGCCACTACCGCATGGGCACGGATCATTTCTTCCAACCTTTTGCCCACTATTGCGAATCGGCTGTATTGGACCAGCTTCGCTACCATCTGAAAATGATCTTTTGGGCTGCTCAAGTTGTGCGGCCGATGGTGTGTCCTCATGAATTGCAGCTGTTTCTTGCCAAGTACTTCGCAGGGCATCTTCTTCGACCTGTTCGATACGGTACACGATGTCGATTACACGTTCGTCGATGCCACTCCACATGAGGTCAAACGTCCGCATGCCTTCCCGCTTATATTCGACCTTTGGATCGACTTGGGCATATCCACGAAGCCCAACACTACTTCTTAGATGATCCATTGCGAGGAGGTGGTCTTTCCAGGCATTGTCTAAAATTTGAAGAAGGACCGCCCGCTCCATTCTCTGCATTTCGGTTCGTGGTGAAAGAGGCTGTTTGTGTCGACGAGTACTCGCTGCGTTGAGTGTTTCCTTGAGTTGGTCAAGGCTCGTTACCGATAACGATGCTTCGTCAATGGATGAGTCAAAGCGATCTCGAGCCCATGTCAAAAGTCCATCGCGATCAACTTTTTTTGACCCGTCGTCTTGGCGGCCGGTGAAATGGGCTAATCCTACGAGTACCGGATACTCGATTTCTCGCCGTTGATATGCCTCTCGAGCTTTTTCTCGTACAATCCCTTTGAACGCCTCGGCGTCTGGTTCATTTCCAGCGATTTCATTCAGGTCTGAATCCTGCAATTCGATACCAAATCGCCAGTCTGTCCATGAACGTGCCGTGACAACACCAAAGTCCGGTGCGAGAAATCGTTCACCATCACTTAGGTCAGCTTTTGCGACAGCCTCGCTTGCCCGTTGTTGGAGCCACTCAGCTACATCGTTCCGACCGACCCGTTTAAGATCACGATCGTTCACTGAAAGCTTCCATCGCGCGTTTGCAAAACTCGCTAGTGCAGACCAGTTCCAGTCATGTTCATCTTCACTTTGAGGGAGGTTTTCCTCAACAGCCTCAAAGATCTGCGCCTCGGCCTGCCGAGCTGCTTGCTCATGGGCAATTCGAATAGCTTCAACTGGACTCAATCCACGAAAATCAGCACTTTCAAGCTCGCACGAAAGTTGGGATGAGGCCCATCCAGAAAATGCTTGCGCCCCGTAGTCTCTATCGAGGAATGCGTCGATATGCTTATCGATTTGTCGATCAACCATTTCAAGGATGAGTTCACGGCATTCACCGTCACGATCATCATGAGCCTCACCCTCACCCTCGGTTTCACGGCCGTCGAGAACTCGCTGCCGGAAGCCATAAACACGCTTCCGCTGCTCGTCCATTACTTCATCGTATTCAAGAAGATTTTTACGAATTTCAAAATTTCTCTCCTCAACCTTTTTCTGTGCAGCTTCGACTCGTCGAGTTACCATTTTGCTCTCGATGGCCTCGCCATCCTGCATGCCTAGTCGGGTGAGTATGTTTTTCACCCATTCTCCTGCGAAGATTCGCATCAGGTCATCTTCGAGTGAGAGGTAAAAGCGACTGCTTCCAGGGTCACCCTGGCGACCACACCGACCTCGGAGTTGAAGGTCAATTCGTCGTGATTCGTGTCGTTCAGTTCCGACAATTTGAAGTCCACCCATTTCACGAACTTTATTGCCCTCGGATTTCATGCTTTCACGTTCGGAAATGCTGGTGATAACAGCATCCCACTCATCTTTTGGAACGTCGAGTCGTGTCTGATAGGTGTGTTGCAACTGGGCCCAAGCCATCGTTTCTGCATTTCCACCGAGAATAATATCAGTGCCTCGGCCAGCCATGTTGGTAGCAATCGTCACTGCACCGAGTCTTCCCGCCTGCGCGACAATATCGGCTTCACGCTCATGCTGTTTGGCGTTGAGGACTTGATGATCGACCCCACGCTTATCGAGGAGGGACGCAAGCCGCTCACTTTTTTCAATGGATACCGTGCCGACAAGAATAGGCAAACCTTTACGCTGGATAGTTTGGATTTTTTCAGCCGGGATACGTTCAGTTTTCTTGGTTCCTTTCAGCTCGAATTCAATGCCCTTGTCAGAGTCACTTGTGATTTTTCCAGTGATCCAGGTGTTGTCTTTAAGGTTGATGGAGTCCCAGCGGTTGATTCGCTCGATTTCATCAGCCACCGCGACCCATTTTTCGCGCTCGGTCCGAAAGATAACGTCGGAATGGTTCGTGCGCTGAAGTTTACGATTCGGTGGAATAGCAATAACGTCGAGTTTATATATCTTCCAGAACTCATTAGCCTCAGTCATTGCAGTCCCGGTCATTCCGCCGAGCTTGTTGTAGAGCTTGAAAAAATTCTGCAATGTAACCGTTGCCAGAGTTTGTGACTCTTCTTTGATGCGAACTCCTTCTTTTGCTTCTACTGCTTGGTGAAGACCGTCAGACCATTGACGACCCGGCATCAGTCGACCAGTGAACTCATCAACAATTACAACGTCACCCTGCTGGACAACGTAGTTTACGTCAAGTTTGTAGAGATAGTGTGCCTTAAGAGCATTGTCTATGAGATGAGGCCATTCCATATTTCCTGCGGTGTAAAAGCTTTCTACGCCGGCAAGTTTTTCGGCTTGCCGTACCCCGGACTCTGTCAAGCTGACGGTATGCTCTTTTTCTTGGACTTCAAAATGATCGTCTGCCTTAAGTTGACGAGCCACCTTGTCAGCTCGCGCGTATTTTGTGACGTCGTCGTGGGCGGGGCCTGAAATAATAAGGGGCGTTCTCGCTTCATCGACAAGGATGTTGTCAACTTCATCAACGATTGCAAAGTTGAGCCGTCCCTGAGATTGCTGCATTTGACGGGGGAAGCGTTCGTCGCCTCGTGCTGCCATCCGCATATTATCTCGGAGGTAGTCGAAACCAAATTCGTTATTGGTTCCGTAGGTGATGTCACAGGCATATGACACTTGGCGCTCGTCAGATTCCATGCCAGATTGAATTGCTCCAACTGTGAGGCCAAGCCCTATGTACAGCGGGGCCATCCATTCCATATCTCGACGAGCGAGATAGTCATTGACTGTAATTACATGCACGCCCTTGCCCTCGAGCGCGTTGAGGTAAACAGGTAGTGTTGCAACGAGGGTCTTGCCTTCCCCGGTGATCATTTCAGCGATATTGCCGGAGTGCAACACCATGCCACCGATAAGCTGTACGTCGTAATGCCTCATGCTGAGGAAACGACAGCCCGCTTCACGACACACGGCAAAAGCTTCTATGAGCAAGTCATCAAGAGTTTCACCGGCCAAGAGGCGACGTTTAAATTCTTCAGTCTGACCGCGGAGTTCTGCATCAGTCATTGCCTCGTAACGCGGCTCGAGCGAATTAATCGCTTCAATCCGAGGTTCTAATCGTTTGAGATAACGTGCATTTGATGAACCAAAGAGACCTGTAATTGATCGCTCGACCCATGAGCCTATAGCTGTTGCAAAATTAGTAACAGCGTCCCAGATGCGTTCCAGTTGTTCCATGATGGTAATGTAAGAGGAAAGGAAATAGCCGGCAATTGTGGTCTGCGGTCGTCAGCTTTACCGCTTGTCGAACGCATGGCGACATCAGTTATTCGAAAAGCACGCATATTTAAAAAGCATGCGTGGAGGTGCTCGCTGAAATACCAATATATCTAATTCTCACAGCGATAGTGGCAGGGGGTCAAGGTTACTCCCAATTTTATTTCCAGAGTAACGATGTCTATCTTTCGGTTATTTTTGGTCTTTGATGGTCGGCAGTTTTCGTAAATCGTGAAATAGTGCTGGAAACGGCGATGTTCTCAGTGGTCTACGAAGTCGATTTGGGGAGCTGCCCTTTTCATGAAGTGCCCTGTCAGAGCAACTTTTTAGTGTTGGTCGTACGTCCTCTGAGTATCAAAATCAACTGTTTCTAGCCTTGCTAAGCTTTGAAAACAGTGCGTCATCTGGATGAGGTCAGGCGCTTTCTTAATCACAGACTTCCGCGGCTCTTTATTTTACCCCCCTGGAATGGGCAACGCTTCAACATCATCCCAGTTATCGGTACGGAAAATGGAAGCCGGGAGGTTCTCGCTATTGACCAGATTTGCACCTTGAGGATTGGCCGCCCACGCGTAACGCACCGCAACGGGTTGGGGCACGCGAGCACTGCTGACCAACACGCCATCGGTGCCGTCAACATTCGCATCAGCCCAATACCAGACCCGATCGTCTCCAGAAATTTCGAATCGATTGAGTATGCCGCCATCTCTTGCACGAAGACCGTCACCGCATTGATCGAATGTGACTCTGATCGCTCCGTCCTTGACCTCGCTGGACCGATAGAGAGGTCCAGAGTAGACGATGTCGTAGCCATAATCCTTTGCAAGAGCCCATCTTGCAAGTCGCTCACCAGGATCTTTTTTATTCTTCGGATGAATGTCTTTTGCTTCACCAACGTCATTGATGACCGCCATTCCTGTTTTGGGTGTTGTCTGCAAGATCTGACGCATCCGATCTTGTAGTAATGCCCAAAGATCCGGTGTGCCAGGTTTTGTAGATGGTGCACGAAAGTTCGCTAGTTGAACAAAGTAAAAAGAAAAGTCATCGTTCCATCGTTGTCGCCAATCACGAATCATCAATGGCAGGGTTTGGTCGTAGGGAACGGCTCCAGGCTTCGCATTTGCCTCCCCCTGATACCAAATGACACCCCGGATCGTGAAGCCTATGAATGGATGGATCATTGAATTGAACAGCACTCCTGGCTTGCCCTCAGTCGTGAGTGGGCGTTTGGGTGTGGCTGGCTTTCGTGGTAGTCGCTTTCGCTCTGCTGCAGGTTGTGTTCTTCGTTCCGATGCCACAGTTTTCCATTTTGCTAGACGACGCTGGTAAGCAGTCTGCGCCGTGACTTCGTCATACGCTGCATCGGCGCGTAGCGTTGCTTCCACCAGCGCCTTGGTTCCTGGCAATGTTTGTAGGGCTTTGCGGCTTGTAAATGTCTCTACTGGCTTGCCACCCCATGCGGACTTGATCACCCCGATCGGCACCTCAAGTTCTTGGTGTAATTTCCGAGCGAAGAAAAAAGCAACGGCGGAATAGTCAGGAACGGTCGCCGGACTGCATGTTGACCACTTCCCCTCGATGTTGTCCTGTGGCTCAACGGCCGTTACGTTTGGTGCATTGAACATACGGATTTGAGGATAGGCCGATGTTGCGATGATCTCCGCGTAGGATGGAACTCGATTCATTGAGAACACCATGTTTGATTGTCCTGATGCGAGCCACACTTCACCAACCAGCACGTCCTCGATCACTACCGTTTGACTACCCGATTGGATGGTCAGCGTTGCACCTTGCCCATCGGCTTTGCCAGTCGAGATTCGAACGTGCCAGCGACCGGCTGTATTAGTGTCGGTGCTTTTTTGTCGACCTTTGAAATTAGCTTTGACTCGGGAGCCTGGCGTTGCCGTTCCCCAAATGGATACCGCTTGCTCGCGCTGCAGCACCATGTGATCGCTGAAGACGTTGGGTAGAGACAATTCCGCCGAGGCCATCACTGGTGAGAACAGGCAGAGCGTGACAATTATCAAAAGGCGTTGCATGGATAGGTACCACGTGTAGGTGACAGAAAAAGTGTGTAGGTGGCAAAAAGTGTATAGTTGACAAAAAGTTCATGTGGTGGTTCGAAAAGAACCATAGTGATACCCGTTTTTAATCCATGAGGCAATCAATCGGGTTGGTGCAACATAAACCGGTTCACAGTACTTCCGTGAGCAGTTGGATCGGTGAAGAGCAGCAAGAATGCAATTCATGTCTGGCGTGCAAATCATTCGCCAACATTAAGTCTTTGGGGATATGCCGAAAAGTTGTGCGGCAGGCTCGTTTTGACCAAAGGGTCTCAATATTGTTTAACCGCAGCCTCGCTGCGGATTGCTCGCACGAGAAAGGAGAGTCGCCCACCGCTTCTGGTAATGAATATCAATCAAGAATAGGTCCTTGGGTGAACCCCGAGTAGTCGTAACCACTATGGTCCTGAATCGTTTGTGGATGTGTGTCAGGGTTTTATAGATAGTACCCGATAGCTGGCGATCAGCTTCGTGATCCGGATCAGTAATCAGGCTCGGTGATAGATAGATCCACCAGGAAAGATAATTAGCGAGATGGTGTCACCGCAGGCAGGGCACGCAAAATAAAAATCTTTACCAACTCGTGCCATCGGCTTCTCTCATGCAACCTGAGATCTAGCAAGACACAATTTTCGCAGTGAGACGCAAACAGCAAAAAAATATTCTCAAGAAGAAGTGTTGCCTTCCAAGTTTATGAAGGCTCGAGGATTCGAAGTATGCTTGGGATGTGATGTCAAGTCGTTGTTCTGTTGCGTTGAGAATTACGTCCTGTTGAGAAGTGCGTCCTCTGGAGAAGAGTTCTTCTTCGGTGGCACTACTCTACGGAGACCTGTAGAATCTGGTACGTTTTATAAGAGACGTACGATTCAAAAAAGATTTACAGATGAGTAATGGTTCTCCTTCTTATGTCTTCGTCCCACTTTAAAGTTGCATCGAGTCGAAGCCTTCGGGGTGAATTAGTTTTTCTCGGCACTGGCACAAGCGTCGGAGTGCCAGTTGTTGGCTGTGGTTGTGCTATCTGTACAAGCAGTGACACAAGAAACCATCGAACACGAACGAGCGTGGTCTTTGGTTTGCCTGAAGGAACATTGCTGATTGATACCACTCCTGATCTTCGCGCACAGCTTTTGCGGGAAAGGATTGGGTCGGTCGATGCAATACTCTACACACATGATCACGTGGATCATGTGTACGGTCTCGATGACATTCGGCCGCTGTGTTTTCGGAAAGGTGGTGCTCTGCCGGTGTATTGCGAACCGCGTGTAGAGCAGCGGATTCGTCGAGCATTCGACTATGCTTTTCAGGAGCCGGTTGTAATCGGAGGAGGTCTTCCAAAGATGACCCTCCATCAAATCGGTCTGAGTCCCTTTGAATTGCTTGGGGCGACTGTTATTCCATTACGTTTGCATCATGGTGCTTTTGAAGTACTTGGATTTCGGGTTGGGAACGTTGCCTATTGCACCGATACAAATAAAATTCCGGAGCAGACGCGGCCGTTGCTTGAAGGTCTTGATGTTCTTGTGTTGGATTGTTTACGGCCATCACATCACCCAACACATTTTTCGATCAATGAAGCAGTGGCAGAAGCGGAGCGAATTGGAGCCCGCAGGACACTATTTATTCATATGTCTCATGAAATCGAACATGCAAAAGTTGCATCCGAGTTACCAACGGGTATGGAGTTGGCTTATGACGGATTGGTTGTGCCACTCATCTGATTGAAAAGGGAATGCAGGGGGTAACACGAGGCATGCACAAGATATGCGTAAGGTATGCTCAAGTTAGTTTGCTTAGGGGGTTTGTAGGGTCAGTAATTCATGACTTCGCCTTACGTCACTAAGTTTGAGTAACGCCGTTTCTGGAAAGCAGTATTGTTGTTATTTCTTTCGCGTCTTTAGGGTGTTGCGTCAGCTGCCAAACGGAGCCCCCGAAGGATACAGTCTTTTACAGCGGCAGAGTCGCAGTGGGTGAAAACGTCAAGGTTTGGCTTCCATTGTGAGACATGACGGCGGTCGATAACCAGCATTCCTGATGTGAGCTCGCCGGCAGTCTCAATGTCAGCAGCAACGGTCTCTTGGTGAAAGAGTTCTGGGTTCGTTACGGCAACAAGAGCAACGACATCATGAAGATGAATGCCTTCACTGCCCAAGAGTTGTCGGTGTGCACGAAACGCATGACTCAGCATGCGATGAGAAATTTTTCCAGCACGTGTAGATGCATCAGGAAGTTGTTCAAGCATCTCGAGTCCGAAGGTCACCTGTGACGATGTTTCTAAGGGAATCAAGGATTTTTTAAAGGGTTCGCAAACAACGTGACGGGCAGCTGCGGGGTCGCAATAAAAGTTGAAATCTGCGACTGGGCTAGCACCGCCATGTGCATGCAGTGTTCCCCCGCAGAGAATCGTGTCGCCGAGTAATTCTACAATGCTGGGGTCACGACGGAGTAAGCGCGATAGATTTGTGGGTGGTCCCAGGCCGAGGAAAGTGACTTCTCGGGGATGGGCCCGAATTGTCTCCCACATAACTTTTTCTGCGGCGTGCGCACTGTGCAGGGGAACCGCAGGGAGGTGGAGACCACCTAATCCGTCGGGGCCATCCATGGTCACTGATCGCTCCGGGAGGATGGTATTTTCTAAGGCAATTCCAATCCGTGGAGTTCGAGGTGGATCAAGATACGCGATGATCGCTTGAAGGTTGTTTGTGGCTTGTTCGGAAGAGACGTTTCCGCCGGTTGCAGTGACAGCAAGAACTTCCAAACGAGGGTCAAACAATGCAATAGCGAGGGCTATGGCATCGTCGATTCCTGGGTCTACATCAATAATTACTTTTTTTGCCATGTCGGCATGGTAGCGTTCCATGTCGAGTACGGAAACATGACATTATTGGCTTGAAGTGTAGTAGTCTGTAGGCTTGCGGAGCACGAGTTCTGGTGGTGCTGTACTGGCTTCTAGGATTCAATTGATTTTGGTTTATTGCGGGATGAAAAATGGACAAGAGTCTCATTAATCAAGTACGTCGGCAGGTTTTGCAAGCTGACTGTGAAGGAGAGTCACTCGACCGGACTACAATCACAAGACTTCTCGACATAGTCCTCGAGAACAAAATGCCACTTGCTGACTTTGAAACCTGGCTCAAAGGTTCAACCACGCGGATACCGTCGGCTGAGGAGATTATTGGTGTTGTTGATGCACTGCGACAACGGATGGTGCCATTGAAGACATCTGTTTCTGGTCCGATTGTGGATACCTGCGGAACTGGTGGCGATGGTTCAGGTACGTTTAATATTTCAACAGCAACGGCGATTGTTGTAGCAGCAGTGGGGCTCCCCGTCGCTAAGCATGGCAATCGTGCAGTTTCAAGTAAGACAGGCTCAGCGGATGTACTTGAACATCTTGGTGTGTGTCTCGACATTCCAGTGGAGATGGTTGCTGAGTGCCTTGCGAATGTAGGTATTTGTTTTTGCTATGCTCCAGCCCACCATCCGGCGATGGCGAAAGTCGGGCCAGTACGTCGTCGTGTCGGAAAGCCAACGGTGTTTAATCTCGTTGGTCCGTTGTGTAATCCGGCCCCTGTTACGGTTCAAGTAATTGGTGTCGGTCGCCCCGGAGCAGAGGAAGCGGTAGCCAGAGCAGCTCAGCTTGCTGGTTTACAAAGAGCCGTCATCGTTTCTTCAGAAGATGGTATCGATGAAGTTGGGCTTTTTGCACCAACACAAGTCATTGATGTGTCTTCTCGAGAATGCAGGAAGCTGTATTGGACTCCCGAAGACTTTGGCATCAAAACAGCTTCTGAATCAAAAAGAAATGAACTTCTTGTAGCCAGTGCTGCAGAGAGCGCGGCATGTATTACAAAGGTATTATCTGGCGAACTCGGCCCGGCTCGTGACGTCGTTCTCCTCAACGCCGCTGCCGTGTTGTGGGCAGCTGGCAGAGCGGCTGGTCTTCCGGAGGTGAGGGTGCTTGCTGAGCAAGCGATTGATACGGGAAAGGCAAAGCAGAAATTGCACGACCTTGTGAAGTTTTCTCAGCAAGCGCAGCGATAGGAAAGCCTTCGCTTGAAGCCATATTTATTTTTGCTGCTCGAATGCCTCGCGAGATGCTACTGTTACCTCAAGCGAGAGAGGCTGGCCGTTCCGGAAAACCCGGATTCGTACTTCCTCGTTCGTAGGAGTCATGCTGACTAAGCTGACAAGATGGTCATCATCGTCAATTGGTTCTCCATCAAACTCTAAAATTACATCATTTGGGAGTAGCCCAATTTCTTCTGCAGGAGAACCAGGTGTAATGCCGGTGACAAGGGCACCAACTGGCCGAGTCATGCCAAGATTATGGGCTGTGGTGAGGGCAAATTTTTTATCGAGCGCAACGCCGAGGTAGGCTCGAGACACAGTCCCAGTTTCTACGAGTTGGCGGGCTACAAACATCACCATCGAGATAGGGATCGCAAAACCGATGCCTTCACTACCGCCTGAGCTGCTTGCGATGCAGGTGTTGAGTCCGACAACCTCACCACGCAGATTTATTAGTGGCCCACCACTATTGCCTGGATTAATCGCCGCATCTGTTTGAATAAAATTTTGGAAACGAATGCCACCCTCACCTAAGTCAAGGTCTCGCCGACCTTTTGCTGAGACAATGCCGAGAGTCACGCTGTGAGATAGCCCGAAGGGGCTGCCGATTGCAAGGACGGTGTCGCCAATCTGCACTCCCTCACCTTCGGCAAGACGAGCAGTTGGTAAATGTGACTCGTCAATGAGCATGACACCAATGTCTGTGTCGCTATCTGTCCAGACCCGAGACGGTTGGAGCTCTCGTCCATCATCGAGCCGGATCGTGATATTTTCTAGGTCTGCTCTGTGGATGACGTGTCGATTTGTGATAACAACGACTTTGTCAGCAAGATTTGTAATCACTCCAGAGCCGGTTTCTTCCTCATCGCTTGATACGCGTCCGCGGCTATTCGACTTTCGTGCATCGATGTGTACGACAGCAGGTCTTAGAAGAACCGAGAGCCGGCGAAGTTGTGCACCTTGCATTTCCAATTGTCGTGCATCACGAACAACCTTGTCGTAAAGTCGCTCTCGCTCGGTAAGGCTAAGACGATTGCTGATTGATGGATCGACTCTTTCTGAAGAATCGCGGGGCGTTGTCTGAATTGGTCGTAATGGTGTTGTGGTTTGTTCATCAGCACTGACGACATTGCCTGCATGAATCGCTATCCACACTACGACAATACATCTCGATGTCAGGGTAGAAAAAGTGACCGCCATAATCCGCTGTCTCCGCTTTGCTTGCATATCTCTCACCAAGTATACATTGCGAAAACACGAAATAAGTACCTTTGTGCGGACTAAATAAGAACTCGCCGATGTATTTAAGCTTCTGCCTGTTGGTCTGCCATCCACTGTTCACCGGCCTCTTCGGTCTGCCGCTGGCATTGAATGCACATCGTTGCATAGGGAAGGGCCTGAAGGCGAGCCAAAGGTATTTTTCCGCTACAGATTTCGCAAGACCCGTAGGCACCAGAAGACATTCGCTCCAGAGCGTTCTCGATAGACCCAAGCTCACGCGCCTCGACTTCAGCAAGTTGAGAACTGATTTCATCCTGTGCGGCGTCTACGGCGGCATCAATGACATCTCCAGGTGATTCGCTCCGCAATTCTTTGAGCAATGTAAGGTCACCGTTGAGTGCACTACGGAGAGCATCTCGTCGACGGAAAAGAATCGCTCGGAGGCTTAAAAGTGCATCTTTTCGTGCCATAGTATGTTTCCTCCTTTGTCGTGTCGCGTGCTAGTGCAGCCGAAACAGCACCCACACTGACTATATAGTACGCAGCTTGATCGTTTTAGGTTCTAGGAAAATTTAAAAAATCGTCTTATCCACTTAGACCACCTTTTTTAAAGCTTCGTAGCATTGAATCTTTCTTTGGTAATTGGAAAATCGACATTTGTTTTATCCACTGTTCCACAAAAAAACTGCGTGTTACGAATCAACTACCTTTCCTATTGCACCGTGTAGAGTGAGAACTACTTTACGCGATCCGCCATTACTTCGGTGTTCGCACAAGTAGATGCCTTGCCAGGTACCGAGGCATAAATCCCCAGATTTTACTGGGATGGTAAGAGAGCATCCCAGCATGGATGTCTTTACATGAGCAGGCATGTCGTCAGGTCCTTCGCAGGTGTGACGATACGGCAGGTTTTCAGGGGCTATTTTCCTGAAAACCATTTCCAGGTCGTGCGGGACATCCGGGTCGGCATTTTCATTGATAGATAGGCTCGCAGACGTGTGCTGAATGAAAAGATGCAGCAGCCCAATGTGTGGTTTATCCATCTGCATAAGTTCTTGCTCAAGTTCATGCGTAATAAGATGAAAGCCACGACTACGAGGCGCGAGGTTCACTGTACGCTGTTGCCATGTCATGTGTTACACACCCAAAGAAAGAGAGAAGGCTAAAAGAGGAGAGACTAATGGATGTGTCGATGTGCTATTTTTTGAGTTCATCGTGACCAAAGCACCAGACGACACCATCATCACTTGCGAGAACGACTCGATCACGGACAACAGCGGGTGATCCAGAGAAACCGCCACCCGCGCTAAACTCCCAGCAGCCCGATCCATCATGATTCCGAAGCATTTTTATCTCGCCCGCTGTGTCGGCGACGATAATGCTCTCCGTGGGCTCTTGTGTCGAGTTCTTTCCACCACGTACGCGTACTGCCACTGGTGATGCGTCGACACGACTGCGCATGGGGTGTCTCCAGCAAAGACTCCCATCTGCCCTGTTGAACGCTTCCACTGCACGGCCACGTGACCCAACAAAGATGAGGTCGCCAATTGTGGTAGAACTTGAGCGATATGCTGGTTTTTGAGAATCTCCTTCGGTTTGCCATCGGACTTTTTCTTCGACAAAATCAACAGCAAAAAAATGCCCACCCTCGGTACCAAAAAAAACTTCGGAGCCATTACTTGAAGGAGTGGTCCCAGTTGGACCTCCGAGCGGGATTTCAGCGACCGTTTCTCCGTTAGTTACATTGAGGATATGAAGCGTACTGTCGCAGCCTGCAAGGAATACTCGTTTGCTATCGTTGGAGTCGTCGACTGTCGGGGAACAACGTATCTGATCCGCGATCTCATGCTTCCAGAGAATTTCTCCATCGGTTATTCGAAGGCAAATAAGGGTCGCGTCTTGTGAGCCAACCAAAACGGAAGGGATTCCAGATACATTGAGAATCGTTGGTCCTCCAGAGATTTCTCCCTCCATTGCAAGATTCCAGGCAATTTTTCCATTGTTTGAATTCATGCATCGGATAGCACCGAGATCATCACCAACAACAACAAGTGGATAGTCGGCATTCGTCGAGACTGCAGCAGCTGATGGAAACCCTGAGTCAGGTGAATCAAACTGCCAGAGTGTTTTGCCGTCATTCAGTGATAACGCCATGAAATGTCCATCGAGGTCACCGAGGTAGATCGTGTTTGAATTTATGACTGGCGTTGCAGTGAATGCACCTCCCTCAAATCGTCGGTGCCACTGCTCTTTGAGTGGAAGTTGGAGAATGACCGAGGATCTTCCGGAACCGGTTGGTGTGCCTCGAAACATGGGCCACGCTTCGGGGCCTGCAGCATCTTCGGCACTCAAAAATGATGCCGATGTCAGGACAAAAAGTAGTACGTGTAGTGTACGGAAAACAGTATTCATGGTGCAGGGTCTTTGGCTTGAGGGGACATGAATTTAGGCTGATGCACGTCGGTAGAGGTCAATAAAATCTGCTGGCAAACAGGGGCGAGGGTTGAAACTGCTTGTCCATTGGGCTGAGGCCTCCTCGGCAAGATGTTCAATCTCAGACATTGTTGGCTGGGTTCCGATGACGTCACCAAGTGATCGAGAAAGACCTGCCTGCCCAAGCATGTCATGCATAAATTTGGCGAGGGCGGCGTCGGGTGTCTTGGTGTTCAGGCCAGCGATGGCTGCGAGTTCTGCATACTGCTCCTGAGCGACTGGTCCATTAAATCGTATGATGTGCGGGAGCATCAGCCCCACGGCTTGTCCATGTGTAACCTTGTATTTTGCCGTAAGCGGATTTGCTGCCCCGTGAGCTGCTCCGAGCATGGCGTTCTCAATTGCGAGTCCGGCCCATGCTGCTCCAAGTTGGACAGCTGCTCTGGCATGAATGTCTGTTGGTTCAATAAAAACTTTGGGCAAATTCTGGGTCAGTAACTTCCAAGCCTCTCGAGAAAAAACCTGGGATACTCTTGTAGCCTCGGTGCTTACGTGACTTTCAAGTGCATGTGAAAGTGCATCAATGCCTGTGAGTGCAGTAACCCGAGCCGGCTGGGTGACTGTTAAGCATGGGTCTAAGATTGCCACCCGAAAAGCCGCATTGGGGTCGCCACAGGCGAACTTCTCACCTGTTTGAGCATCACTTATGAGTGCAAATGATTGCGTCTCACTGCCGGTACCAGCAGTAGTTGGGCAGCCGATTGACGGAAGAAGCGGTCGGCCCGTAGTGCCCCGGCCCCGATAGTCTTTCATTTGTCCGCCGCAGCAGAGAAGAAAGTTAATGCCTTTCGCACAGTCCATGGAACTCCCACCACCGAGGCCGATGATAATATCTGGACGAAAGGACTGCGCAAATACTGTGCCGGCATCAACCTGCGACGTTGTGGGGTTTTCAGTGAAATGGCTGAAAATAGTTGTCTCGATGCCCGCAGCTTCGAGAGAAGCGACGCCTGCATGTGTATGACCTGCTGCGAGAACACCTTCGTCACTCACAACAAGAGCACGTCTGCTGCCCAACTCTTGGGCGGTAGCACCCAGTTGCGAGATGCCTCCTTCACCAATAAGAAGACGCGTGTTCGCACGGAATGAAAGCAGTGACGGCTGCACAGCCGGTTCTTCCGACTTTTGTGTCATGGATCTATGTGCCTGATTCAGCCGGAACGGCGGTTGCGGTAGAGACAGCCGCTGATGTTTCAGTCATTTGGAGGGCTCTCGAACGATAGAGAAAGTCGATGATATTACCTTCATGAGGCTGCAGCCAATCCAGCTTTATGGTGGGTAGAGGTCCGATGTTGAGGCGATCAATATGAGACGCATCGATTAATTCAAGCTGAAAATGTGGGTCGTTGGAGATGGCTGTCGCAACGAGAGTTGGACCAATTCGGTCCAGCATCTTCTCTTGGGGACATTTTACGACGCTACAAAACGGAAACATGTATTCGGCACGTGCAATTTCAGGATCTGGTGAGTCACATTCGACAATTGTTGGTCGGAGCCATCCACACCGTTCGCCTTCGACGAATCGTGAGCCGTACGGTGCTGTTGCATGACGTACTCCTGGCTTTTCGAGGAGGCCATCTATCTGCTCCCAGATGGCTTTCGCAGCACCGGGAACTGTGAAAGCGGCAAGCGTCGCTGCCGGGTCATCGGGTGAACGCACCTCCTCCGATCCTAATTTCTCGGCGAGTGCATCAGCAATTTCATGAGTGTGCCGACTCGCGTAGATTGCAGAGCAATTGATGCAACCACGACCGCTATTTGCAGCGATGCTGTCCGCCATCACGTCAATATAGTCGGCCCAATTATCGACACAGTCATCTCCAAGTAATATTTTTGAGAACCCTGGGCCATGGACTTGAACGGCCGGGTTGCCACGGTATTGTTCGACAGTTTTTGCTGACCCAAAAATCATGCTGCGGCCGCAATCAGCAAGAATTGCAGCACCCACATCCGTAGCTCCAGGATACAGTCCGATAGCCTCCTCTGGAATCCCTGCTTCAATCATCGCTGCAGCCATTCGGTAAGGAGTCCACGGTTCTTGACTACCAGGCTTAAGCAATAAGCCGATGCCAAGTGCGACGACTGGGAGCCAGAGCGTGTGGACACCAGGAGAATTACTGGGAAGGACGAGACCAAGAACAGGAGACTGGGCCTGGTAGCTCACGACAACATCTCGGTGCTCCGTTCCGTATCCTCGCCAAAAAACCTCTGGTGGGAGACCACGTGAAAGTGCGTCGAGCATTCGATCCATATTCGACAGCACAAATAAATTCTTTTTCATGTTTGCCAAGCACAGGTTTTCTGGAAGACCTGTTGTGGCAGATTGCTGTCGAGCAAAGTCATCTGGAGATTGCTTTACGCCGCCAACTTCTACCGTCCCTAAGGCATAAAGATTTCCAGCTGTTTGAAGTCGTTCAACAATCTCTTCAGGATCAATCTTGAGAATTGCTTTTCTCGCGTTATTGGCTTTCCGAAGATCACGGCTTACTATGGCGCCGCCGACCTGGCTAACTTCAGCAACTGGTTCACCGGTCATGAAGTGAACTAATTTGTTTCGTTCGAGTGACTCGTATGGTTTACCGAAACGGAATGCGGTGAGGTGCATATTGTTTTCTCCTACCAAAGATAGGTCCTGAGAAATTGAATCTTATGTGACAAGAAAAAGTCTTTGTGTATATCAAACGCCAAGGAGGCATTTGTTGATATTTCTTTGCTTTCTAATAAACACCAACAGTTGTAGCCGTGGCTAATTTACTGAAAGGCCGCACGCCACTAATCCCATCCCAGGGGTATTTTACGTAAGGAAGTTCTCGTTCTCCTTCATCGCGTTCAAGGAAACCTGGGACAAAAGTCTCTTTCGTAAGGGTCGTCAGTTTGACCCGACCTGTTCCCCCGTACGGCACAACAGAATTTGTGTCATCAAAGTCGACCACTTCGATAACTGCACGCGGCTGAGGCGAGTAGTATGCGATCGTGTACCCATCTTCAGGAACAACGGGACGGGAGGCGGCAAGTCCCATTAATGTATTTCCATACGTTGGGGTCATGAATGCACCGTCGAGGAGTTCTTCAACCGCAAAGCGAGTCCACTGAGGAGTGAATTCGGTTCCACCTGAGAAAATCCCTGTGATGCCAGCTTCTCGAATTGTTGTTCCTTTCTTTTCAAGTGCAATGGCCAGCGCTTCAAGCAATTTTGGTGTTGTAAAAATGCAGCGAATGTCATGGCCGGATTCAAGAACTGTGATGGCTTGATCAATGCAATGATCCTTGTAGGCCTCTAAGTGTTCCATCCAGCCTTTTTGTATCAATTTGATAACCCATCGCGGGTCGAGATCGATACAGAAACAGATTCCACCACGATGTTGTGCAAGATGTTCAATGGACAGCCTGAGTCTTCTTGGTCCTGAGGGTCCTAGCATTAACCAGTTTGCACCTCTAGGAAAATACTCTTCAGGGAGAGTTTCACTGAACTCTTCATAGTCAGTTCGAAAGTCTGTCAGGTTAACTCTCGATTTGGGGGTTCCGGTAGTTCCACCAGTTTCAAAAACAAACGCAGGTTGTCCGGCAAATCCTTTTGGAATCCAGCGAGTTACCGGTCCTCCTCTGAGCCATTCGTCTTCGAAAGCCGGAAACTTTTTTAAGTCGTCAAAACAACGTACTTCTTTAAGCGGATCAAACGACAGTGTTTTCGAGTATTCGAGCCAGAAGGGTGAGCCGGTTGAAGAATGGAAATGCCAGGCGACCATTTCAGTTGTGTGTGCATCAAGTTTCTCTTTGCTTCGTGCAATACTTTGATCGTCAGCAACATCGAAGACAGGCGTTTTCTCAGTCGTATCTGCAGGCATAGTGGTAGCTCTTTCGAATTATACAGTGGCCGTTTTGAAAACGTTTTTACTGGAGGGAAATGAGAACGGACGTATGGACTTATTCTATCTGTGTTGTAGTCGTTTGATCGGACTATGGCGACCTGGCTGAGAAGACGGTGGTTTAGTTTTGGTTTTCGTCTTCTGGCATTGCGAGTTGACTCAGGAGTTGCATGACACCATTGAAGTGAGCCAGTCGCGGTCCGTAGCGATCGATAAATTCACCTAGTGCGTATTCACTGTCCGTGAAGTCTTCAGCGCTTTCGGCCGCTTCTTCAGCGAGCGTTGTCAGGAAGTCAGTGTGGACGTTGGATAATCCTTTTGCCGCTTTTCGGCAAGCTTGTGCAACATACGGGTTGTTCTCCCGCCAGGCCTGTAGCTCGGCCGCTCGTTGCCGCTGCTGGAGAGAAACATGCTTTAATACCTCACCTAGCAGTTCGCAGGATTTTTTCTGGACGAGGAGCATCTCCTTTAAAAGAGTGGCTACTTCTGGCTGTGCAGTTTTATTTGTTTGTTGTGGGATTGTTGTATCAGGGGAGTCTTTGGTTGACGTTATGTCGATTTGTGTGCAGTGAGAGGGAAGGTCAGGCATTTGAAGTGTCCCGGAGCGGCAGTGAAAACACGGTCTTGATTCCGTTGTGAGAGACGATCTCTCATATCTTGATCGTATCCATTCTTGTCATGTGGGCCAAATGGTGAGGGTCGTAATGCCGTTGTAACCGCTACAGACTGCTCTGCTTAGTGCAGTCAAATGTTTTGCAGCACCAGTCATTCAAGACTCTTCGGTGTTCTCCCGATGGAGTGTGGCAGCGGAAGGAAAAATGACAAAACCGCTGGAGGTAGCTTGTGGCAGTAGTGGCGAGCAACCAATCAGGTTCCCTTGGAGTTCGCAGATGGTCTCAAGTGTGGTCTCGTCGCGCGATATAACGTTTGGTTTTTTGACAGTGTGTGACACTTCGAATGCCGGCATGTTTGGGGGATACCTACTGGTTGATATCTCAGGTCGACCACTTGAGTTTCACTGTACGGTTCCATTGCGGGTAACACGAGCACAGGAGATTTTATACGGAGCGACTCTACAGCGGCACATGCATGGTGAGCAAATCGGTGGCCCTCTTTTAAAAGCAACACAGTTGTCACCGGTGGCTGTGCTCACAGACCGCGAGTCATTGCTTCACGCGCGTTCCCATGGTGAAAGTCCAGTCGTTGCAATTCAAGAAATCGATGAAGGAGAGCATGGAACCGAGGCTTTTCATCTAGGAGCATTTCAGCTGCGTCCTCATGATGATGATCTGTCAAAACTCGATCAACTTCGAAACTATTTCGAAGAGCTTTCTTCGAGTATCGAATTAGCTGAACCGTTTGATCGTATTCGCGCAGCAATTGATGAAGCTCAGCAACACTGAACATGTAGTCACTCAATCAAAATATCAAATTTATAAATTATGCCATCATTTGATTCTGAACGATCAGAGAGCCGTATTGAAATTCGGTCAGAGATGGTGTGTGCTTCAGCTTCAGAAGTCATAAGCGTGAAATCTTTGGTATTGCCCTTAAGTCAGACTCTTCAAGTGCCTGTGCAGGCGAGCCCAGTTGGTTTGCATGAAGTGCCACTGTTACATCAGCCAGCACGAATCATAAGCCACCGTTTTGTGGGCGGCGTGCCCAGGCTTTCAGAGCCTAAGGCTTCAGAGACTCAGGATCTTGTAGGCAGAGGCAGGGTCCGCCCACCAGGCATGCGAAAACGAACTCGCGTACAGCCGCCGCAGGATGTTGTGAAGCTTTCGGAGCGGCTATTCTATCTTTTACAGCCAGATCTCGAAACACTTCTGGCTGGTTGTTGCCTGTCTTTTCCTCATGAGCCATTTCCTTTTCAGTTTGATGGCATGGCTTTTCTCCTGCCCCGCTTCGGAGGGATTCTTGCTGATGAAATGGGGCTCGGGAAATCAATGCAGGCAATCTCGTCACTCCGCTTGCTCGTTCACTCTGGGCAGGCTCGTAGTGTGCTTATTATTTGCCCAAAGGGTCTTGTTTCGAATTGGTCACGAGAGTTGTCCGTGTGGGCCCCCGAGCTTGTTGTCGGAGTAATTGCAGGTGACCGGGAACGGCGTCAGTGGCAGTGGTCGTTGCAGGATGTGCCAGTGAAAGTCGCAAATTATGAAGCTGTGATTCGTGACCGTGCGCTTCTTGATGAAATGAGATCAGAGTTCGATCTGGTAATCCTTGATGAAGCGCAACGAATTAAAAATCGTTCAAGTCAGACCAGTCAGGCAATATGCTCTCTTTCTCGGAAACGTTCGTGGGCATTAACGGGGACTCCTGTTGAAAATCGATCAGAGGATCTTGTAGGCATTTTCGAGTTTGTTGCACCAGGACACGTTCATGACGGCATGTCTCCTCGGGCGCTTGGTGCTGCGGCAAAAGGGCATTGCCTAAGGCGAACAAAAGATAAGGTTTTGGAGGACATGCCTCCTCGCCTCGATTCAGATCGGCACATAGAACTCTCAAAAGAACAACGAGAAACGTATCGAAGAGCCGAAGAAGAAGGTGTTCTTCGGTTATCTGAGATGGGGCAGGAAGCAACCATTCAACATGTTTTTGAACTCGTTCTTCGTCTGAAGCAGATCTGTAATTTTGATACAGCAACCAGTATGAGTACAAAAACCGAATGCCTTGCTGCCGAGCTTGAAGAGGTTCAGGCAAGTGGGCGAAAGGCGATCGTTTTCAGTCAGTGGGTTCAGACACTTTCTCGTCTTCGTGAAAGATTGAAACGCTTTGGGCCGCTCGAATATCATGGTGGCATGTCTACTTCGGCTCGAGATGCCGCGATCGAATCATTTCGCAGTAAAAGTCAGCATTCCGTACTCCTGCTTTCCTATGGGGCTGGAGCAGTCGGACTCAATTTGCAGTTTTCACAATATGTGTTTCTGTTTGACCGGTGGTGGAATCCAGCGATAGAGGATCAGGCAATTAATCGTGCGCATCGGATCGGAGCTGCTGGCGCGGTGACAGTTACAAAGTTTCTTGCAGTAGGTACTATCGAAGAGCGTATCGATGAAGTGTTAACTCGGAAACGAAACCTTTCAGATATTATTCTGTCTGAGGCGGAGCCAGACCCTGCGGCAAGTATGTCAGCCGAGGATATTTTTTCCTTATTCGATCTGAAATTGCCCAAGCAGCTAGCAAAACGCGCTGCCTGATCTCAGCTGCCTAATGCAGGTAGTTTTGCATATTCCCTGCAAAGCGAAGCGATTCGCTGGAGCCACTATTTCCTGGAAGTGGATTTCAAACGATATCTTCAGTCACTAGAATCAATTACGATACATGGGTCTTATTTACGAAGGTGTATTGAATGTCTGCTACCTATAACTTTGACGTTGTGGTTATCGGAGGAGGTCACGCTGGTGTTGAGGCGGCTGCTGCTGCGGCTCGCCTTGGGGCTCGGACGGCCCTTCTTACCGCAAACTGCGACACCGTCGGCCAGATGAGTTGTAACCCTGCCATCGGTGGTGTTGGCAAAGGGCAGTTAGTACGAGAAGTTGATGCACTTGGCGGTCTTATGGGATGTGCCATCGATGCTAGTGGTATTCAGTATCGAGTATTGAATCGTTCAAAAGGCCCAGCAATGCACGGGCCTCGCGCACAGGCTGATAAGCGGCACTACCAAATGGAAGTGAAGCATCTCGTTGAGTCGACACCAAATCTTGTACTCCGGCAAGAAATGATTGAAGGCCTCCGTTTTGAAGGTGGCGATAATGCGAGTGAAACCGGCTCGAAGCGACGAATAACAGGCGTCATTGCTCGTGGTGGTATTGAGTACCGCGCCGAAGCCGTTGTGCTCACTACAGGAACATTTTTGCAAGCAGTCATGCACACTGGTGAAGCCCGAACGCCTGGTGGCCGAGCAGGGGAGGGGACGACTGCTGGGGTGAGCCATGCCCTTCAGGACATTGGCTTTCGTCTTGATCGATTTAAGACGGGTACGCCGTGTCGACTGCATGGTCGAACAATTGATACAAAACACTTGCAAGAGCAGCCTGGAGACGAAGTTGCACAACAGTTTTCTTTTCTGACGGATTCAATTGAACGAGAACAACTCTCATGTTGGATTACTCGGACAACGCCTGAAATTCATGAAGTTATTCGTCAGAATCTCCATCGCGCGCCAATGTACAGTGGTCAGATTAATACGCGTGGTCCACGTTACTGCCCAAGCATTGAAGACAAGGTCGTCCGTTTCTCGGACAAGGAAAGCCATCAGATTTTTCTTGAGCCTGAGGGGTATCGAACTGATGAAGTGTATGTAAATGGTATTTCTACGAGTCTGCCACGAGATGTGCAGGACGTCATCATTCGGATGATTCCTGGACTCGAGAAAGCAGAAATAATGCGGTATGGCTACGCCGTAGAGTACGATTATTCGCCACCAGATCAGCTCACGCTTAGCCTTGAGAGCAAGCCTGTGTCGGGACTTTTTCTTGCGGGGCAGATTAACGGTACAACGGGGTATGAAGAGGCAGCCGCGCAAGGACTTGTGGCTGGCACAAACGCTGCGTTGTTTTTGCAACACGCAGAGCCGATGACTCTCTCAAGAGAAGAGTCGTACATTGGTGTCTTAATTGACGACCTTGTCACGCGTGGTGTTGATGAACCATATCGTATGTTCACGAGTCGGGCAGAGCACCGGCTCGCCCTGCGGCATGACAATGCTGATAGGCGACTCACTCCAGTTGCCCACAGGTTAGGTCTTGCCGAGTCTGCTCGTGTGAGTCGCTTGCAGCAAAAGCTCGTTGAGATTGAGTCTGTACTGATTACTTTGAATGACCATCGCGTAAACGGAGTGACTCTTGCCGATTTGCTCAAGCGGCCGGAAGTGACGTGGGGAAATTGCCTTGAAATGCTCCCTTCTTTGGCTTCTGTGTCGCATGAAGTTGCTGTCCAGATTGAAAATGACATTCGGTACGCGGGATATCTTCGCGTTGAACAACAGCGGATCGAGCGACGTCGACAGCACGGTGAAAAGCCGATTCCAGAGGGTTTTGATTACTGCCGAGTGAGGCATCTTCGGGCCGAAGCTCGTGAAAAGCTTGAGAAAATAAGACCTCGTACATTGAGCCAGGCTGGTCGTGTAAGTGGTATTACTCCATCGGATCTTACCCAGATTTTGTTGTACCTTGATCAGCCGGGCCGGGCATGAAAGCGAGCATTGATTTGTGAAGATTGTTCAGATCACAGCAGGAGCGGGAGGTCGACTCTGCGGTTCATGCCTTCACGACAATGCGCTTGTACGGGCTCTTCGCCAGCGGAATCGAGATGCCATATTGGTGCCTGCGTACGTCCCTACAACGTCTGATGAAGAAAATGTAGCAGAGCCAATTGTTGTGATGGGAGGCGTGAACGTCTTTTTGCAACAAAATTCATCTTTTTTTCGCCATACGCCTCGTTGGATTGACTGGTTTTTCGATCGACCATTTCTTCTGCAAGCGTTATCTCGTTGGAGCGGAAATGCTCGTCCTGCTGATCTCGGTCCGCTGACAGCTTCTTCATTACGGGGTGAGGAGGGGTGCCAGCGAAAAGAGGTCTCTCGTCTAGCAGCATGGTTGGCTCGTGATATCAGGCCCGATGTTGTCCACCTCTCAAATGTTCTTCTTCTTGGGTTAGCAAAACCGATACAGCGAGCGACCGGTGCATCGATTGTCGTAACACTCTCTGGCGAAGACCTTTTTATTTCACAATTACCTGAGCCGTATCAGCGTGAAGTGAGGGAGTTGCTTGTTGAGCGAGCATGCGACGTGGATCAGTTTATTGCATTAAATACTTCGTATGCCGATCGCATGCAGAAGATTCTCTGCTGTGGAAAAGACCGTATTACGGTGATTCCACACGGAATTGATCCAGACGGTTTTCCCAAGAGTCCACCAGATCTCATGGCACGCAGAGCGTTACGGGGAGATCGTAGAGTTATTGGCTATCTCGCGAGAGCGTGTCCGGAAAAAGGTCTGGATCAAGTGATTCAGGCGACAGCACGTCTCGTAGAAAGAGGTATGGATGTTGAGCTGGTAGCGGCAGGGGCAACTATTCCGGCTGAAGAAGACTACCTGGCAGAGTGTCATCGGTTAGCTGAAGAACTAGGGATATCACAGCAGTTTCGCTGGCAAGGGCAGGTTGATCGAAATTCAAAAATGAAGCTTCTGAACGAAATTGATGTGTTCGTGATGCCGACACCGGTGCCGGAGGCCAAGGGAATCCCGGTTATTGAAGCAATGGCATCAGGTGTACCAGTAGTCGCATCTGCATCCGGAGCGTTTCCCGAACTGCTAGGAATTCATGAGCCCATGCCTGCGGGTGAGGTCCATACACCAGGCGATGTTCTGGATCTTGCGCGATGTATAGAAAAAGTTCTTCGTGATGGCGCCCTCGCTGCTGAATATGGTCTGGCTGGTCACACTCGGGTAAGCCAACAGTACCAGTCGCATCACATGGCAGCGGCGCACGAGTCTCTTTATCACGAGTCTCTTTATCACGAGTCTCTTTATCACGAGTCTCTTTATAAAGACAAGCAAAGGTAATCGTGGCATCGGTGGAGAGAGAGTATCAAGCTAATGTCACGTAAAAAACAATCATGGGTGCCGGGTTCCCTGTTTTGAAAACCATCAAACGTTTTATTCGTCCGTCGGGGAGGCACTTGGCTGCTCTTTGGCGTCTAACGATTTAGACTCGGGGAACAAGAGAGATGCAGCAACGCTCGTTCCTATGAGACCAATAATTGCGATGAGAGAAGCCCATGGTGGCACAAGGTGACCTTGTGCATGGGCATCCCATCCGCCCATTTCTGCAACCCACTCAGTGTGATGAGCAGCTTCCGCAATCATTTTTCCACCAACGAAAACAAGGACAGCTGATAGCCCATAATTAAGAAAGCGGAAAAGATCCATCACTCCTGCTAATAGAAAATACAGTGCACGTAGTCCAAGTATGGCAAAAACATTTGAGGTGAACACCACGAATCGGAAATAGTGTGCATGCTGGTCGACAACCCCGAAGATTGCAGGAACACTGTCGACCGCAAAGAGGACATCAGTGCTCTCAACAACAAGGAGCACAAGAAACAGAGGAGTTGCAACCCAGCGGCCACCCTCCTCGACAAAGAATCGGTCGCCTGCGGGTGTGGTTGTAACCGGGAGAAATTTCCGAAAAAACTTGAGGAGAATATTGTCTTCTGGGTGAACATCCCCACTTGAGAACGCAAGCTTCAGGCCTGTGTAGACTAGAAATCCACCAAAGATCCATAAAATGCCCTGGAACCGTTCGACCAGTTCAGCACCCACAAGAACAAAAGTGAGTCGCATCAGAACAGCACCAAGAATTCCCCAAAACAGGACACGGTACTGGTATTTCAGCGGTACGCCGAAGTAACCAAAAACTACAGCGAAGACAAAAACGTTATCCATCGACAGGGACCATTCGACAAGGTACCCCGTCAGGAACTCCACGGCCGCAGCATTGCCGAGCCACCACCAAATCAAACCATTGAAGGAGAAGGCAAGAGTTGACCAGACACATGTCCAGAATGCACTCTCTGACAACGATGGCTCGCGAGAGTGCTTGTGGAAAACGGTGAGGTCAAGCACCAGCAGAACCGAGACAAAAATTGCAAACGCCACCCAATGAAACATTCGGATCGGGCTGTCTGGGGTGGCTGCCGCTGCTGGTAACTCCGCGACCGCAATGAGCGTGTGCAGTCCAGATAAAGTGAGTTGTGCGAGAGTACCGGAAAGAACAGCGACCACGTTGGTGTACGATCCTTTGTGTCTTACTAAGAAAAGAAGAATGCCACTTGGCACAGAATACTATCAGACCGTCACTTATCTGATGAGGGGTTATTTCCAATGGTCTCTCGAATAAAACTTGTGACCATGGCCTTGAAAACATTGCGCAAACGACTCCAGTCACGATCTTCAGCCTGGCAGAAAACCACGTAACAGGCAGTTGGTGTACTGAGACAGCGAACTTCAGCAGTATTCGTCAAATCGAGATAGGAAAAGTTGAAATCAGCCCCAGAAAGACTGGTTCCAGAAATATCCTCGCTTCGAGGGTACACCTCTAGATCTGGGTACTCTCCGCGGAGTTGTTTGGTGGTAGAGGTGATGAAGTATTCGAAGTCGGCATTCGCTGCCTGCCTGCTCAGTGACCAAAACGCCCCGTCAGGGGCTGATGCAGTGATGCCGAACACACCATCAGGAGAGGTGTTTTCCTCAATAATCCAGTTGTCTGGGTATTTAAAGAGAATCCCGTTTCGGTTGAATTCCATGCATATTTCCGAGAAAAAATCAAAAAAAGTCGGTATGGAGCGGTATGGACGCCCTCAGCGTCACGCCGCTATCGTCTCAGTCCACAACATTTTACCATACCCGGCGGCTATGTCGCCGACTCGCTTTTATGGCTCGTTCTCCAGGTACTCCGACGGCTTTTTATCGCATCGCTGCAGGCCATGTGGCGGATCTTGCTATTCCCGTTGTGATTCTTCTTGCTGTTTTGGTGGTCTTAGCACCTGTCCCGGCATCAGTTGTTGATCTTCTCTTGTCTGCAAACCTCACGGTTGCAGTTCTTGCGCTTCTTGGTTCACTTGTTGCACGTACGCCTCTTGAGATGGCTGTGTTCCCTAGTTTCTTACTCGCGGCTACTCTTGTCCGGCTTGTCCTTAATATCGCAACAACACGTCTGATTCTTTCTCAGGCGGGCACCGTTGGAGATATTGCAGCTGGTGATGTGGTACAAGCCTTTAGTAGTTTTGTAGCAGCCGATAATCTTGTTGTTGGGGTTGTTGTATTTGCCATTATTGCGGTCATTCAATTTGTAGTGCTGACTGCAGGCGCTACTCGTACGAGTGAGGTTGCGGCTCGGTTTACGTTAGACGCGCTCCCAGGGCGTCAGGCCGCAATTGATGCTGAAGTTTCTTCAGGCGGTCTGTCACGAAGTGATGCTCGACAACATCGAGTCGAATTACAGCGTCAAGCTGAATTTTATGCAAGTATGGACGGTGCTAGTCGTTTCGTCCGTGGTGAAGCTGTGGCGAGTGTTGTCATTGTTTTGGTCAATCTTGTTGGTGGATTTGCGATAGGTGTTGGCCAGCTTGGTATGCCGGCCACGAAAGCCGCTGGCTTATATGCTCGGCTTACGATTGGTGATGGCCTAGCAAGTGCGGTCCCCTCACTTCTTGTTTCTGTTGCGACCGGCTTACTCCTCTCTCGATCAACAATGAGCCAAAATCTGCCTCGTGAGCTTGGACGGCAATTATTCGCGAGACCAACACTACTGCTTGTAACAGCCGCTTTTCTTGGTCTTTTGGCACTTTCTGAATTACCGACGGTTCCGTTAGCAGTCATGGCGGTGGGAACGGCGATAGCGGCCTGGTTGCTTACTTCGACGTCGCTCAAAGGAATCTCAAACGAGTCACCGGTTCATCGCGGAAAATCAACTCCTCAAGGCAACTCTCCAATCGATACGATCCTCGGTCAGAACCGTCTGGTCGTACGCGTGGGGCAAGATCTTGTTGGTCTTGTTACCGGAGATGAACCGAAATTGCCTGCAGTCATTGAGGGAGTGCGTCATCGTATAGCCGAAGATCTCGGTGTCATTGTCCCGGCGGTGCTTTTTCGTGATGACACCGCGCTCGCGAAAGGGCAATGGGTTATGGAACTGGATGGTGACCCAATTGATGATCCCGTCATGCCCACAGGTCAGTGGCTCTTGGTACCTAGTTCAAACGATGACGTGACTCGTCACCGCTGGCGGAAAAATCGTGATGCTGTAGCAGACATTCTGCCAACACAATGTGTCCGGTGGGGGAGTCCGGCAGAAGCTGAAGAAGTGGCGAGTCGAGGCGGGCGTGCCTTTTTTGGTGAAGACGCCATTGCGTATATATTTGAAGCAAATATCCGACGATGTGTTGATCGGCTTTTGTCTCGGGATCAAATGGCTCGAATGCTGGAGTCACTGCGGGTTACTGAGCCCGCCACCGTCGATCAAACCGTTCCTGATGTTGTAAGTGTGGCCACTGTACAGAGAACACTACAGTGTTTATTGCGGGAAGGTCTGCCCATAAAGCCATTGGCTGTTCTTCTTGAAGCAGTTGCTGACCATGCGGCGGAGGGACATGTTCCAGAACAGCTTGCAGAAAAGTTGCGGCCACATATTGCTCGTACGATTGTGCGGCGTCTTCGTGACTCGGAGGGTCGTCTCACGATTATTGAAGTGACACCAAGCGCAGTTGACTCCTTGACGGCTTCAGAGTCAGAGGTGGCATCACGATTGGAGCAGAAGCAATTGCTTGCTGAGTTACGAAGAGCGTTGCGTCCTTTGCAGGAACGGGGTCGACACTGCGCGATTTCGGTTTCCTCAGAGAGTCGGGAGGTTTTTGCCGAGCACATGCGAGCAGCGGGTTTAGAAATAGCCGTTGTCGCTGATACTGAGGTGCAGGGGCAACCTCGTGTCGAAATCTTTGCAACGATCGGGACCCCAGGCAGCGCGCTACAGGTTCACGCCAGAGCGGCTTGAAGTGTGAGCGGCCGGCTTCTTGGAAAGCTTGGAAGTATAGGGGGTGTGCGGTGATTCTTGGTGGAATGTCTGGCGTGTTTCCTGAATTCTGGCCGATGAAATGAAGTTGTGTTGAAGGCGGGTTCGAGCATATCCTCCCGTCTGGTTGGGAGACTGACCAGCAGCTTGATCATGGATGGTTGAGCCGCTCTGAAAGCGATCAAGGAGGAATGTTGTGGCGAAGGATTTCAGCCAACCACCACCGGAAGAGATGCTT
>JABAAH010000008.1:0-226 GCA_014238855.1 Planctomycetota bacterium | reverse complement strand
TCTGATCAGTCTCTGCGAAATCGTTTTATTGAAATCTTTTATCCGTTGGTGAAATACAACGCTGAAAGAATCTGGGCGAGATTGCCTGATGGAGTCGAACTTGATGACTTGATATCGTCAGGTACCTTTGGGCTCATGGATGCCATAGACGCCTACGATCTTTCCCGTGGTGTGAAATTTGAGACGTACTGCGTGCCACGTATTCGCGGTGCCATGCTTGATGAGT
>JABAAH010000089.1 GCA_014238855.1 Planctomycetota bacterium | reverse complement strand
AAAATCCATACGGGGGAGAGAAAGATGATGCTTAACGTATGCAAGATGAATCAGTTTTCTGCCAGGTTTCGTTGTATCAGGTTCATCGGTATTATCTGCTTTTACCTCTTTTGTTCGGATTTGATGATTCAGGTCGTTCAGGCTCAGCCTCGCGGGGCCGGGCGCGCTGGACGACCTGCTCGGAATCAAGGAATGTTACGTAACGGGGATGATGCCCCAGATTTTTCACTCCGTACATATGATGGATCTCAGGTCATTACCCTTTCTAAGTTTCGTGGGAAACCCGTTGTTTTAGTGTTTGGTAGTTGTACGTGTCCTCCATTTGTCCGTAGCACATCGACGATCAATTCACTTTTCGAGGAGTATCGTGAAGATGTGAACTTTCTCATGATCTATATCCGAGAAGCCCATCCCATTGGTGGGAGGGAGGTGCCAAATAATCAATTCAAGGTGAATGCTCCAACGACACTCCGCGAGCGTTGTGAATTGGCTGAAGATTTCAATGGTCGGATTCAGATGCGGATGCCAATAGTTGTTGACACAATTGATGATGCCGTGGCAGATGTCTATGCCCCATGGCCGAATCGTCTGGTTGTTGTGGATGAAGATGGAAAAATTGTTGATGTAGGCATTGCTGCCGCAGGAGGGACTCGGGAGTCAAGCAGGCAGTTGCCACCCCTCTTGAATCATCTTTTGGAAAAAAAAGCTAGATGACAATGAGAAGGGGGTGCTTGGAATTCAACTGAGGTTGACCAGCCATGCCCCCGAATCCATACGGGGAGTAATAGTTACCGTTTTCCCTCTCGCCAAACCCACGGTGCTATGGGGTTCTTATCAGCCCACAGGCCGATCTTTTTCCCTGGGCGTATCGTTCGGCGTTCTCTAGTTCTTCCGTCTTTTCGTAACGGCGATACCACCACGCCATACCTATACGCACCATCATGGTGTTACTGGCCTGATCTTCAATGAAGATGCAGCCCAGCGTCCTTCCGTAGCGATCTTTGCCACTACTCTTGATGGTGGCAGTCTTTCCAAATGCAACGGCTGAGAGTACCTGCTTGGCGTTGTTACCAAAAGGCTGGCCCAGTTCTAGCGTACCAGTACCAGAGAGCCATACTTTCAATGTATGGTCAGGAATACTATTTCGGTGATATGCTACTGTTCCTTCTTTTACACTGATAACTTCATATAAGGGCGTGATAATGAAATTAATATACGCTTCGCTACTTGCCGGTGCACTTGCTGCACCAATCGTGGGCGAGGAAACCGAACCTAGAACATGGGGTATGGTTCAATTTCAGCCCACTATCCTCGAATGGGTTCAGTCCCAGGTAAACGCACATAACGCGCGGCTACATAAAGAGGGCCAGCCAATCGAGATTGTCGTCAGGAAACAACTGCCCAACACCCTGCAACTCACGGTATATCATAGGAGCAACGTCACAATAGCAGAACTGAATGAAGCTATTGAGCAGACCAAGTATCGCGCTGACGGAGAAATGCTGGCAGTCGTTGAAATGATGCTCAACACAGGCCAGCCCATGCCAGAAGGGCTTCGAAAGTGGATTCTGTCGCTTAATAACAGAGACAAAAATGTCAGCCTGAATACATGGCTGAAAGACAACAGGTGGTACGAGTTTGAAGAAGAGCGGATTGATATTACTGCCATGGAAAAAGGCAACTAACAGTCATGCAGAGCAGTGCCGGATGCGATGAGCATGTAAGGCCCCCTCGTACCCTCACAACGCGTTGCCTTTTCATCGCAGGTGGCAGGTAAGAAATTACTGATTTTTACGCACCAACTGTTGCAGCTCCGAGATTGTAAAACCGGCTATAGAGAAGTACTTTCGGCCAGATTTCGCAGTAGTTGTAATTTTCGCGCCGCCTTCAAAAAAACTTTATTATCATCAAGGTTTATTCATGCCTGTTCTATAGTCAACTTCTCAAAGGGTCACTCGATGCTAAAAGATGTAGCGTTAAAGGTTGTTCTTGAAATTGGTTTTAAGTTAATGATTCTCATCATTGGACTTCTTTATTGTTCCACAACGTATTACCAGAGCCGATATGTCCCAGTTATCCATCACAATGCTGATAGTGTGAGCTGCTTCGACACCCATACTGGAAAAATTTGGGTTGCTGACGTCATTGAGAACACATCGAATCGACCTTATTGACAGGTGCCGAAGCGAAATAAATCGAACCAATACAATGTTTATTCACAATGCATGGCTATCAGAAATCACAATCAAGCACGGTTCCCATATATGGGATAACGCTTATGCATCAACTTACAAGCACGTCGGCTAAAAAACTTTGCGGCCATTGAAAAGTACTTGCTTTAGTGTTGACGCTGCAAGAAAAAGCGTGACACGGAAGAGCACATGATCCATGGAATCCATTGTCACAATGCTTACACAATTCTCACAATTCTCCAGCGGTGCTGGATATACAGACTTCTGGGAAGTCTTTCACGCCAAAAGCCAGAGTAGCGATTCAAATTGTTCAAAATGACAATAGACATACTTTTTGAGTTTCGCGTACACTTCCCGCAATGAAAAAGCTAAATCTTACTGCAGCATCGGTAACAGAGACGCAAGGCGTTTTCGAAGACCTTGACGCCATTCGAGATCTCGAAGCGACTACTCGTAAGACTGATCACTATTTCATCGACGATGAATCTTCTGCAGAGGGCTGTGACCTCAGCGAGACACAATCCGGTTCTTAGTACGGATTTATCAACAGCACGTGATTCTGTTCTCACTTTTTGTATGAGAATATGCCCGGCCACACGGATCATAACTCAGCTTTACAAGTGCTCACAATAAAACGGAACACCACCGATGGTTGCGATTGCTACCGGCAACACACCTTGGTGCAATTTAGGCACAACTCTCTGCATCAACTCGGGCGGGATATGACACATCCTAAGTATGCCCATGAAGCTAATCTAGATGGTGGGAGTGGTATACATCATATACCGAAAGGCAGCGCCGATAGTCATGCAGGTAAGTAAAAGACCAATCCAAAAATAAAGCGACGTCACTACATACCGCCACGCCGATTCAGGCTGGCTGCTGTGTGCCCTCAATTCACGCAAAGTGATCCACCACAGAACGCCATAAAAGGCAATGACACAACTCGCAGTAAGGGTCATGCAGATGACTGAGACGTTGTTTCCAACCCAAGGATTCGATACAGCGGTTGTACCCGAAGTTCCTGCAAGGAGCCCTACACAAAAGACAACGACACTAAATCTAACCAGCCAGTGTCTTTCTGGAGCATTATAAAAGTCACCACTGTCGAGTCTCTCAGTAGTTGGACCTTCCGCACCGGTGTTTGCCTCTTCATCAACTAGATTAAAGTCATGGTTCAATTCTGCCATGCTCAAGTTCCTTAAGGTTTTCATGCCCACCGGTTGCTAAGAGTAGGCCCCCGAAAGAAAATATACGAGTCCACACCTGATTCATCCGAGTTTTCGAACCCTTGAAAGATAATACTGGTTCATATCAGGCTGACTAAAGTCTTTCACTACTTAAGTGATAATTTGCATCAATTAGAGCAGTGACATTAGATAGAAGGTGACAATATATTGAGTGACATTATATAGAATGCAGCAGCATCAGACCCTGTTAGTGATCATTACAAATGGCCAAATGCATCTCGCTCAATCTTAAACAAAACGCTTTGCGTGGGCCTGATATTCTCTCGCCCTCGTTTTTTTGGCAAACCAAATCATTCGACCGACCATTTCTCTTCGTCATGGCATACGACTTAAATACCCAATACATTTTACCAGTTGTATGATTTAACTCGTATCAACAAGAAGCGATAAATTGTGGATATAATTCAGAAACGTTATCATCATCTATAGAACAACAAGTACTTGGGGTGAACTTGGTAAAAACATGTACCTCATAAACAGCCAGTAGAGTTATTCGTGCAGGCACTCTTGATTGGCATCATATTCCGAATACAGTTCTCGCATGCTCTCAACGCCAAAGGCCTTCAGGAAATTGTTGCGAGCACTGCTCGTTCCCGGTATCGATGGAATGTCGTCTAAAAAGGCATGCATCCGCTGGGCGAGTTCCAACGGAATCCCTAACACATCTGCGACATCTTCGAGGGAGTACTCATATTCCGATGTGTATAAACGAATACTTTCGGACACTTCAATGAGGTGTTTGACCCGCAAGTCATCAAAATCGAGTTGGATGATCTGCGTCTCTAACTTCGATCGAAACCCAAGCGTTTGACTGCCACGATCATTCTGTCGTCCTAGTTTCACGGTGGCTCTCCTCTCCAGAAGGTGTATTTCCCACTGCAAGGCGTCAGCCGCAAATGTCGCTTCCGTAAAAACCGTATTATATTCGCGACTCCTGATGCCTGACGCCAGCTATGCATTAACCATATACCGATAAGTATTGGTTTTTTGGTTTTTTATTCCCATTGCTTCAAATGCCCCTATTTATTTTCCGGACAGGTTGTTCGTGATACACCAGGCAGGTAAATATGAGTGTGAATGAATGTGCCGTCACCTCACAAGAACTTAAGAAAGATTACACAGAACAGATTCAGGGCGAGAGCAGGTGTAAGGCATCGCCACTAATTCTCACAATACTAGAAAAATTCTTACGGGTGAACTTTCGCCTTAGACTGAACCCAACATGCTTCAAGATACTCACACCTTATCTATTCAGCTTTAGATTACTTTCTTACCTCGGGGCTTTCACATGCAGGTTTATCCTCATTCTTGACGCCACACTATGATTTCCTCGAATAAGAAACTTCTGGCTTCGCATCGCACACAACGGGAAACCATTGCAGCCCTCCTAGGTGCACCCCTCTTGGACCACGTCACGGCATGTGTCATTATTGAGTTGAGTGGGCAGATATTTCGCTGGACATACAACTCAGAGTGCTGCTTTTTATTCATCGAACATAGGGCTTGATAGGGCACAACTTTTATACATGCAGTGCTGTCCCACCGCCTGCATGAATCCGAGGTATATAACAATGGCACCGCATAAAAAACGTTTCCTATTCTGTCTTTATCTATGCAGTTTGACGTTCAGTATTCAGTACACCAGTGTGGCCTGTGGCCAAGTTGGGAAACGTCTTCTCGACAAAGGAGAACTTCTAAGCAAAACAGTAGAGGACGTTGTTCAGACCAAGGCTGATGCAACCGAGAATATTGTATTTATGATTGTTACTGGTGTTGTCATTTCAGTCGCACTGCTTGCCGCGGCGATCTATTTTCACAAATCTTCAAAGAACGACCTCTGATCTATTGATTCGGGGCACGAACCGAGTGATTCATCATTATGCGAAGCATATGGCTTCAGTGTGATAATGCCGGAAACAGGCGATATGGGGTTACAAACTACGCCCTGATCGGTCGTACTAAGACCAGTGGTCTGTGCCGTTTCTGAGAACAGTTTTCCTAGACACTTAGGCTCTGCGTATCATATACCGAACACCGAACAACAGCCGGTCGAGAACGCTCCCCCTTTGAGCCGATCTCCCGGCTGTTGCCGTTTGTTTACCACAAGTATCATTGTGAAAAATAGGGACTGAGGGCTCTAGAAATTCTCTGTGGACGGCTGAAAACTCTATTCAAGAGCCACCCGAGATTGGATTTGTGCTCGTTACCGACCGACCTCGAAACACAAGCCATTTTCGTCACCGATTGCAGCCCGCGGGTGGGTCAACGATCCATACCCTGCCGTCCACTGGCAGCCACATACGGACGACGACAACGATTTATATCGGTGACTGTTTCTACGTGTCGACGATGGTCTCTGCCTTGCATTCTTTTGCAACCATAGTCCAAGTTTGAGGCCCCATATTTCGAAATCCGTGGTGTCCATCGAGTGGTGCCCGTGCTCGTGTTTCGACTGAACCCTTATTTTTATTGATGAAAGCACCATACCCTTACATTTCTAAAAGTGCACACAATTGTTCAGGGATATCATGAATTTAACAAACACATCATGCTGCCGTACTTTTGCATGTGTATTTGTCCGCGAAAAAACGTCGGGACTTGTACAAATCTTGTCCAGCAGGGTTTCAATCATTTTTTCTCATCCAAGTAGGTGTAGTCATGACGACGCAAGAATGGAGTGTTCTCAGTTTTCTTTTTGGCATATCACTGGCATCGTTCACCCCTGAAGTACAGAGTTCTTTTTTCATGGCAGCGATTGGATCGATGATCTGCATGATCGTCGGATACAGTACATGGCGGTTTTATTTCAAACCTCAACAACATCTAGCGCTGGAGTTCAAGCAGGAACACAAGCACTCTGCGTTACAGAGCTTCCACCGAACGCGTTAAAGACAGGACGGTTTGAACCGCTATGTGTACCGAAACATGCAAACGCTTGCACTGAAACAGGACGTTTCACTCATTCATTCTAATGGGATTACCACAGGAATCGAAGAATCGGACTTGCGACAATTGTGTCGTTTGGGCTGTAGAGATAACGAACAATATCAAAGGTCAGAAGGCCCCCGGCAAGGAGAAGGAGTGCACAACAAACAAGACCAATGACATGCCACTTTGTAAAACGCACACCGTCACTGTCATCGAACAATTCTGCTGACACGCTGTTCTCTGTGGTGACGTGATTTTGATCAACAGAACTATACTGATCCTGCGACTTGATCTTTTCATCTTGGTGTTTACGGAGCCGAATTCCATCAGGTACTACCTCTATTGGTTCCACACCAATATTTGCACCCAAAGGAAGCGCTTCTGGATCACCGACGTGAGTAATATCACCGGAATCAGCAGTATCGCTTTTCAGAAAACTGCCAAGATCAACATCCCAGGGTC
>JABAAH010000088.1 GCA_014238855.1 Planctomycetota bacterium | reverse complement strand
CAGCCTTCTCCGCTTCAATCGCTGCATTTATTGACAGAAGGTTCGTCTGGTCGGCTACTTTTGTAATGGTTGTTACGGCAAGATTGATCGTTGTGGCCCGTTCATTAATCACCGCAAGGCGAGAACCGAATGATTCAGTGCTATCGGCAAGTTTTCGCATCGTAGCATCCATGCTCGAAAGATTTTCACGCCCCTCAATAGCCATTGCACCGGTTTTTCCGGCCATCTCATTCACAGCCACCATGGTCTGGGTGAGTTCTTTGCCAGTAACACTGATTTCCTCGACAGCGGCAACGGTCTGAGTCGTAGAGTCACCGAGACGTTGAATAACGTGTTGTTGGTCTGTGCCAGTGGCTTGAAGTTTCGAAGAGGTATTCGTTAACGTGTCACTTGAGTTTTGTACGCGACCTATTAAAAATCGCAGATCGGTGGTCATTGTCTGAAGAGACTCTAAAAGGATTGCGGTTTCGTCCCGAGACAAGACCGAAACATCTCCGCGGAGGTCACCAGCAGCCACCTTGCGAGACATGCTGATTGCCCGCTGGATAGGCATGCTGATACTTCTCGCAACAAAAAGTGCTACGACAACAACCAGTAGAACTGTGCCACAGACTAGGCCAGCGATCAGGAGTTGCTGAAAACGGAGGAGTGCAAATGCTTCACTTGTGTCCTGTTTTGTGACAAGTCCCCAACCGAAGCTTGGAAGGTAGCACCATGCTGCGGCAACTTCCTCTTGCCGGTAATCTGGAAAGACGGCATATCCTCTGGTGCCACTCGACGCGTATCTCGCAGCGACAGCATTGTCTGCCGAGAGTGGGATGGTGAGTTGAAAAGCTGCATCGAGCCGATGGCGAAGTGGGCTTGTAATACGTGCCATATTATCAATTCGTTCGGCGGCGAGAATTTCTCCAGTCGATCCAAGTCCCGTTGTGTCAGTGAGAATTTGCCAGACACGTTCAATACTCAGTTCGAGTGCTAAGACTCCGATGACTTTTTCATCTTTAAAGATTGGAGAGGTAATAAAAGATACCGGTTCTCCAGAATTGCCAAATCGGCTAAATCGACAGAGCTCTGATTGTAAAAGTGTGCGAGACCGATCGAAACCTTTTGCAAGTTCCGTAGAGCGAAGTGATTCAGAGGTTAGAGATAATCCAGGTACAAGTCTCTCTGTTGTGGAATAAAGAACGGTTCCTTGGATATCAATGAGAAGAAGGCTCTGGTATCCCCGCGAACTAGCAGCCTCACGCAAGTACAATGTGTACGATCTATCGCCATCAGTTATTTTGTTGGCTTCAGAACCGGAAGCCCCAACTTCTTCAAAGGAAGCCATGGCAGCCACGACTGCGGGTGTCATTGAGAGCGTCGTGCCATCACGCACTCGTTCGGCGGCATAGGACTCAAGTTGGGTGGAACGTGCGGACGCAATTTGTAGGAGGCGATCCCGAACAGAAGTTTCAAGGGCTCGGTTTGCGAGGCTCGTTGTAATCGCTGTAAGCAGTCCACAGGGCAGCAGTGACATGAGAAGAAACCAGAACAAGAGACGACGTGCAAGTCGCTGTCGCTTTTTCTCAGCCGGTGGTGACGAGGTGGCATTAGTCATTTGTTGTTGCCTGCCTCGGAGCTGTTGTGGCGGTGTTCGCCCAGCCTCCCCAGTTTTGGTATAAGCCGCTGACAAATGCATTCCAGTCAGCTTTTGAACGCGTAATGGGGTAGGGGACGGGGCGTACTGATCCATTACTGTTCCAGACAATTTCGAATTGCCCAGTTTCTTGAATCTTGGCGATATAGACCGGACGCCACGTATGCTGTGTGCTTGGGTCGACGGCGATAATGCCTTCAGGAGCATTCAGGCTCTGTTGTCTCAAGGCATTACGAACCTGCTGGACATCTGTGTTTCCACTTTCACGTACGGCATTCGCCCATAGATAAACACTGTTGTAGGCAGCAGCAATAACGTCACTGGTGACACGATCCGCTCCGTAACGCTTTTTGAATGCAGCTACAAATTTTCTATTTACATCAGTATCAATTGACTGAAAGTAGTTCCATGCTGCATAGTGACCGACCATATCAGTATGGTCCGTGGCTCGCAGTTCATCTTCGGCAATTGCAAACATAACTACAGGGATATCTTCTGGTGTGATACCAGCTTTACGGAGCTCACGAAAAAAAGCTATTGCCGAATCTCCAACGATAGAGCAGAGGATCACATCGGGTTGTGTGTCAACAATCTCTTGGACATAGGACTCGAGATCAGTACTGCCAAACGGAACATATTCTTCAGCAACTTTTTCAACATCGAGCCCCATGAGTTGATCTGAAATAATTGCATTGACACAGTGAGGCCAGATGTAATCTGAGCCAAGCAGGAAAAAACTGCGAGCATTTAGTTCACTATGACACCACTGAACAGCCGGAGTTATCTGCTGATTTGGTGCTGCACCGGTATAAATTACATTTGGGCATGTCTCGAGCCCTTCGTACGCCATCGGATAGATGAGAAGATGGTCTGATTCTACTAGAATTGGAAGAACACTTTTTCGACTTGCGCTGGTCCAGCAACCAAAGAGAATGCTGACCTCTTCGTCATTGATAAGACGATCTGCTTCCCGAGCAAATGTTGGCCAGTCTGATGCACCGTCAGCAATTATCCATTGAATCGGCCGACCAAGGATTCCGCCCGCTGCATTGATCTCTTCGAATGCCAGGCGTTCGGCGTCAATCATTGCTGATTCACTGACAGCAATGGGACCTGTCTGTGAATGAAGCACACCAACCAGAATTGGTTTTCGTGCGAGAAATAACTGCCCGCCAAAAAACCAGAGGGCACAACACGCAGCTACAGTGCATCCAGCGGCTATTTGCAGCCGTTGTCGAGACAAACGCTTTGAATTTGGCATCTCGGGTGATTTCTGCACGAGGACTTCGGGGCCACATCACTACCCGCAATCTTTGCCTATATTCCCTGGTCGTGCGAAGCTTTTCTTCATTTTGCTTCAGTTTGCGGTAGCGGTGTCACCTTTTGGCCGTCTCTCAGCGATGGTGGTTGAGTCTGTTTTCCATGAATAGATTGTATTTTTCGTACCCAGATATTCCGAAAACGTACAGGATTTCTGTGGTCCTGAAGTCGGATCGGCAGTTCCGGTGGATGTGGGCTGTACCGAGGGGGACGGTTGAAAGGAGTATCACCGAGTAATTCGAAGTGATTCTGTACGAGTATACCGTTATGTAGCACGGTCACGGTTGCTGGCTCCGTGAGCTGTCCGGCTTTGTCAAAACGCGGTGCGTTCCAAATGATGTCATAGGCATTCCATTCTCCTGGTTTTTTTGTAGCGTTCACAAGAGGGGGCGTTTGTTTGTAAATTGCTGCAGCCTGTCCGTCGAAATAGGTTTTGTTGTGAAATGAATCAAGTACCTGAATCTCATAAGGGCCAAAAAAAACACCACTGTTTCCACGGCCTTGTCCGGTACCTTTTGCTGGCACTGGGCTCGACCATTCGACGTGCAACTGACAATCACCGAAGGTATCTTTTGTGTGAATCATTCCTTTTCCAACAACCAGACAGCCATTTTCGATTTGCCATGTGTCAGCGTTGTTCCATGCGTGCTTATCTTGACCACCGAAAAGAATAATTGCATCGCTGGGCGCAGTTTGATTGCCGTCACCAGGTGTGACGTGTCGTGGTTCGTCCCATTCGATACCTGGAAGATATTCTTGGGCTGTTGCGGGCATCAGCAGAAAAATCAAAAAGAACAGTACAAATACGGAACTGACTCCTGGATGCTGGATCAGAAGTTGAGGCTGATTGAAAAAGACGGTTGCCTGTTGTTCTACTGTGTCCACCTGTTTTTTTATCGTGTCCACCTGTTTTTTAATTGTGCTCATATGCTTATGACTCCGTATGTTCACTCACTTTGATGTTCCGAGATCTAACAGGCTCGGCGTAATCCCCAATGGTCATAATATCAAGGAGTATGGCAGGCGGGTCACCTTATGTCAGCAGTTATTGGTTTGGGCCGAGAATCAGTACGATCCCTACAGGCGTCCAGCGAGGTGCTCTCTCGCACCAAGTTGCCCCGGAAAGACTGCCTAGTCGTCAAAGTCGTGGGGTAAAATATAGTACTGGGCTCTTGCCCACGAATCGCTGCTTCTGACCCATTCGATGGAGAAATGACCACCATGCCAAAACTTGGACTGGCTTTGTCAGGTGGGGGTTTTCGTGCAACGCTCTACCATCTTGGAGTGATTCGGTATCTCAGAGATACGGGCAAACTAGAAGAGGTTAGTGATATCGCCTCGGTCTCTGGTGGCTCAATACTAGCCGCACACCTCGTGCTGAATTGGGACAAGTACACGGGAGACGACGAGGAGTTTGCTGCAGCAGCCTCTGAAATCATTAATTTTGTGCAGTTTGATGTGCGGAATCACATCGTCAGACGTTTGCCATTTATCTATAGCCTTCGGATGTTCGGAAAACTTGCCCGCCGAGAAATAAGTTATCTCACACCAAACGCGGTTCTTGAGCGTTATTATCGGGATCTGCTATACGGAGATACCTGTTTATACGAACTTCCTGATCTGCCTCGGCTTCACATTCTTGCAACGAATGTTAGCGACGGTGTGTTGTCAGTGTTTAACAAAAATGGTCTCTATATCCAGCAACGAAATAGTGAACATAATTTCGAATTTCGACATATTCCAGGTCAGATGGCGACATTGCCACGAGTGGTAGGTGCATCATCTGCATTCCCAGGTTTTTTTCCACCGGTCGAGATATCGGCGAAGGATCTGGGTGTCAGAGAAGGGCAGTTTCCAACCGAGTCATTTACTGATGGTGGTGTATATGACAATCTCGGTACGCGTGCCTTTGCATGGCTTGCAGCTGAGGTGGGCGCTTTTGATCGAGTTCTTGTGAGCGATGCCGGAAAGCCTTTTCAGATTCTTGGGGATCAATCTTTAGGGTTTGTTGGTCAATCTATCCGAGCATCTGACATTCTTTGGGATAGAGTCTGGCAGCTTGAACGTGAAAACTTTGGCCAGCAGCCAGGATTTTCGTTTCTCCCGATTACGGACGTCATTTCACAAGAAGAAGACCCAACAGCCCAGCACCCTGTTATCCAGTCGGAAGTACAATCAATTCGTACGGATCTCGACAGGTTCTCAGATTATGAAGTAAATGCGTTGGTTCGTCATGGGTATGAAGTTACAAAAAAAATCTGTCATGAGATTGGTCTTGGGGGTGATGAAGATAATAGTCTGATTCCGTGGAATCCGTGTCCAGAAACACAGCGGTCACAAAAAGTAGATGAAGGAAGTGATCTTGCCTCTGAGCGAGGACCTTCAATCGCAACTCAAAATTCACGCCAGCTGCGGACCTCTAGCTATCGGAAGGTTTGGTCAACACTCTTTGACTTTAGGGACTGGCCGAGCTATGTCTTTATAGCGATTGCATTTCTGTTGTTTGTATGTGGTCCTGTGTATGTTTATAAGTTGCGGAAGCATGCCGAATTACTCACAACAATGATCGACTCGATTGCCCTCGGTGATCCTGATATCCGGCAGATTCTTGATCTCGTGGAAGGAACCGCGGCTGAAGATTGGGAGGTAGCTCCGCTAGGCGACCTCATAGGGCCCGCAGTGCCAGAATTGAAAGGTGTCGAAATTCTTTCACAGAGCAGGATCTTTGATCTCCGTCAGTTCGATCCGAAGGCAGCTGACGAATCTGCACGTGGTACTGTTACAGCATGGGACCGAATCATTGTACGCTTTAATGAAGACTATGAGGGTGATCGGCGTATTGTGTTCACGGGAATCTTTCCGATGAATGTCACTGAGATTCGACAACCATCAAACCAGCCGCAGGGTGATTTCAGGCGAGTTGTTCGGGCTGAGGGTGATCAGGACCTTGATCCAATGCATGCGCAGCATGAAGTCATATATGATCTTTCAGCCGTACCAATTGGTGAACGAGTTACGCTTCAGGCGATGACGATTGCGACAGTTCCTGTCACGATGACTGGGCATCTTCCATTCTTCGTAAATAAACGCACCGAATTGCTTACGTCTTGGCTACTGTTTCCTGAGAACATGCCATATTCAACGTACAGGCTTGTTCGATATCCTGCTGATAAGTCGTCCCCGCCAGTTCCGATGGATCCGCGATTTGCCATTGACCACCCGTTCGGTTCACTCATTGGCTGGTCAGTGATCACGCCAAAGGAGGGGATGGTTTACGAGTGTCGGTGGACGAATCAGTAGATTTCGCAAATCCGTCAGGCGTAGAAAGACGAGGGTCACTACGTGCTTTTCTGATTGCCCACGCAATAAAAATCAGTGTGGTGAAAAGGAAATACCACGGGAGAAGCCGAACAACCCAGTCGAAGGCTGCTTCTTGTGTGGTTGTTGGGTCTGCTTGTTCCACCGCTGTTACGGTGAGAGCAAATGCAATGCTCATAATGCCGTAGCTGACGTTTACAGCAAGGCCTCGGAAACTCAGAACTGTTGCACGGTGTTTTGAGTCAACTAATTGATTCAGGTAGTGGCTCTGCAGAAACATAAGAAGGCGCATGGAGAGTGAAAGAAGCATAAAAAAAACAACACCCCACCAAGGAATAAGTAGTGCGGTCCCGAAAAGACCGATGATGACAGTCGTAAAGATCAGTCGGAAATTAGCTTCCGGTGACTGACTTGTCGCAAGACGTCGCATAGGTGAAGCGGCAAGAAGTCCTATGACTGCAGTGCCAGCGCTGATCACGCCGAAGTACAAAACTGGTATGTCAATCCGGGCATAAAGCTGGCTTGAGACCACAAGCAATTGTCGAATGGGCTGGTCAAAAAGAACACCGGCGGCAATGACAATAAGCACCGTAGGGTTCGTGAGAATCCATCTGCCAGTCTTGAA
>JABAAH010000087.1 GCA_014238855.1 Planctomycetota bacterium | reverse complement strand
GAGTTCACCGGGTCCCATCCATAGTCGGTCAACAATGTTTCTGTCACAGCAGGATGCAGGCGCTGGTTCTTTGAACCAGGAAAGCAGCTCTTTGGGATTTTCAGAAAATCCAGTACTTCGTACCGGATCAAAACCAGCAGGAACTTGAAGGTCATCGGCCCGTTTGGCTGGAGGCCAAATACTGCCAGCCTCCTCCTCGGCGATGGTATCAGCTGGATCATCAACCGAAAAAGGATACCCAAGCGGTTCTGGCTGGCTCGTTAAACCAATTTCAGCAGAGAGATTCCGTAGGCTCAGCAATGCGATTGCACAGCAGAGAACAACACCCACTATCTTTGGATGATTCATACGGTTTTGAAACATGCCTGTCCTTATAGAATTGCGCATGCGCACTCTCTACGCACACCTCACAGGTAAGATGTATCGGCTGAATAGACCTTGCGGCCTGAATGGCTTTGTTTTTCCCAGAACATATAAGCATCGCAAAGTACCCATCCCTATTTTTCGTTAAAGTCTGCGGTGCTTTGTGGTCGATTTCAACGATAAGGTAGCACGTTCAATCCCAGTGCACGGGAGTCGTGGTTGCCAGTCACGAGAGCGCCCGTTTCCCCCGCGAGGCGTCTTCTATGAAATCGTCGCGCGCAGAGATGTGGTTCAAACGCCTGGGTGTTGCAGTAGTTTTCACTGCCGCCATCACGGGGTGTTCGCGCGGTCGCTATTACCTTCAGGCTGATCGGGAAGTTGATGCGTTACTGAAGGAAAAGTCGTGTGACCCGAGGTGGGAAGTACCCTTTGATTACAACGTACGATCAGATAAACGAAGTCGTTTTTTTGATCCATACAATCAAATTTTTCCACCGATGCCGCCAGATGATCCAACGTCGCATCGCTATATGCATTGCGTTGATGGAAAGCGTGGTTTTAATCGATGGCACATCAATGGTGATCGTACAACACTCGATAACCCAGACTGGCGATCCCGACTCGGTGAAGTTGTTGATATCACTGAATCCGGTGCGATTGAATTGAGTAGTCAATCTGCCATGCAATTGGCGTATCTCAACTCAATTAGTTGGTGGGATCAATTGCAGACATTGTATTTATCCGCCCTTGACGTGAGCACAGAACGCTTCAAATTCGATGTTCAATTCTATGGTGGTAATACAACGTCATATCGGAACCGTGGCCCTTTAAATCCGTCTGGTCAAATTACACAATGGGGTACGGATACAAATTTACAAGCACGGCGATACCTTGCCACAGCTGGCCAGCTCGTGGTTGGATTAGTCAATTCTGTGGTCTGGACGTTTTCTGGACCAAATCAATACGCCAACGTTTCGTTGGTTGATTTTACATTTATCCAACCTCTGCTCCAAAATTCTGGTCGTTCCATTGCTTTAGAGCCACTCACAATTGTTGAACGGACACTTCTGGCCAATCTGAGACAGTTGCAGTTCTATCGGCAGGGATTCTATCTTCAGGTGGTTTTTGGTGCGAACCAGCCACAGCGACTTCAGCGACGTGGTGGTTTCTTTGGTGGTACTGGGTTTGGAGGGTTTTCAGGAACAGGAGTTGGTGGTTTTGGAAATATCGGTGGTGTATTTTTTGGAGGGCAGGGGAACGGGCTGCAAACCGCAGGTGGTGGTACAGGAGGCGCCGGTTTTGCTGGTGGTGGTGCAGCCAAACTTGGCGGATTTGTCGGAATTTTGCAGTCCCGCCAACAGATACGAAATCAGGAACAGAATCTTGCTGCACAGTTGAGAGCTCTTGCTCAGCTTGATGCCAATCTTGAGGCCGGTCTTGTGGGTGTTGAGCAGGTTGACCAATTGCGGCAGAGCGTGGAGACAAGCCGCGCCACACTGCTTCAGGCAAAGACTGGGCTCGCGAACCAGATCGAAACATTTAAAGTGAATACTTTGAATATTCCGTCAGATACAGCAATGGCCCTCGATGAAACATTCATCAAGCCATTTCAATTTATCAGTCCGGAGATGCAGGCTTTGCAGAATGGTATAGGTGATTTTCTAGCAACCTATTCATTCGGTGCTGAGGAGCCTTTGAAAGAGGTAGATGATCCTCGTCAGGATCCTATCGACGATGATTCGACGGCTTTGGAACGAGTGCCACCTGTAGGAGATGAAGAGTCCGCAGAGCCTCTTCTCCTGCCAGCTCCGGTAGATCAGAACGATCAGGGGAATACTGCTGAGGAAACAGCAAAAGAAGTTTCATTGAAAAAAGAACAATCAGTTCTACAGCCTCAGGCCGATTTGAAAGAGGACCTCAAAGAAACTGATAAGATGCTAGCTGATGCTGATCAATCGCTCATTACAGCATCTCTTGAAAAGCTTGATCTCTTACGAGATCAGGTCGAGCTACAGGCAGTTGATGTCATGTCGGATCTTCAGCGTGTTGAGCCAGATGCGGCGTACCGAATAAGCCGCATGCGTCCGACAGACAAAGAGACATTCACCCGTGAGATGCGGCTTCTTAACGATGATCTCGAACGTCTTCTAAAACAAATTGATGAAAATGAGAAAGAAATTGAGCGTCTTGGTGAAGCACTTGTACCGGAAAATCTGCGTGAGACTGCAGATGCCGTCGTTGTACTTGTGTCGGAAATTGCTGCAGCAGTTGATGAGATGTCACTTATCCAGGCTCGTGCACGTGTTGAGGCAATTGCAATTCATCCAGAACGAATTGATCCTGATATCGCATTTGAAATATCACGCGCGAATAGGCTTGACTGGATGAACAATCGTGCTGCGTTAGTCGATCAGTGGCGGCTTATTCAATTTAATGCAATGTCATTACTGGCCGGCCTCGATCTTGAGATCGATGGTAATCTTAGTACGACAGGCAATAACCCAGCTCGCTTCCGTGCACCAACTGGTGAAATGGGGGGTCGGCTTCGCTTTGATGCACCTCTTACTCGATTAATCGAACGCAATAACTTTAGGCAATCGATTCTTGATTATCAGCAGGTCCGGCGTCAGCAGATACGGTATGAAGATAGAATTAAGCTTTCAATCCGGCAGTTGTTACGACAACTTGAACTGGACGAGAGAAACCTTGAGACCCAGCGTCGAGCAGTGATTATTGCCATTCGCCGAGTTGATCAGACACGATTGAGTCTCAGTCAACCAGCTCCACCACCCCCACCGTTGAGTGCTGATGGATCGATCCCAATCGTTGATACGGCAGCAGGTCAGCTTGCACCGACTGCAACGCTCAATCTTATCTATGCGTTCAATGATCTTCGGAGTTCTCAGGATGCTCTGACAAGCATATGGGTCAATTATTATGCAACACGAGCATCACTCGCCTACCAGCTTGGTGTCATGGATCTTGATGAACACGGTGTGTGGATGGATAAACCCTTCGAGGATTGTAGCCGCATGAGTAATGAGGAGATGCCTCTTCCACCGCCAGTACCTCAAGAGTGGCTCGATCATCTGGAAGAAATCGACCCACCGCCACCGTTGCCTGCAGATGCAGAAATGAAAGTGCACGATACACCAGGGATTCTGCCGAGCATCATTGCTCGAGTAATGCCATTGAATTCAGAGAAATCGGAATCCACGAGTAATGATCAAACAAAGAATAAGGATGTGCTTCCGGCGTCTGCAGAGACTAAGGAGGATCAGCCGTGGGTAGATTTGATACCATCATTTTTAAAGTGAGGGTTCTTCATGGTCGAATCAGCAGTGGCTTTCGATATCTCTAAAAGATAAAAATATATGTGAGAAACTTGAGAGAAGCGACATAGTGGAATAGAAAAACACCCTAATTTCTCTGAAATGAATCGACTTATTTGTGGATAGTTCAGCATCATCAACCTCAGCATCAGCGCAAACAACAGCCACTACGAACGCGGCTGCCATTGCAGATCTTCTGGGGAATCCAACAGATCAGCAGCAGCCTGTAGGGAAAAACCCTCGGCGAGGGTGGGTATGGTTCCTCTTGTTCGTCCCACTTCTTCTTGGAGCTGTATTTCTTGCTCCACGCCTTCTTGAGTTTTTGCCAGATTCAAACCAAACGGCTGATTTTTCAAATATGCCTTTGTTTACAGTCGAGCGAAGAGATCTCGAGATTACCGTCACCGAAGAGGGCAGTTTAGTCAGTGATGAAAATGTTGATATTACGTGTGATGTTGTTGGTGGAGCCACAATTATCTGGCTTGTTGATGATGGTTCTCGAGTGACTGAGGGCATGGAGATTGTGAAACTTGATGCATACGTTTTAATAGAAAATGCAACGGCTCAAAAAATAGCTTTTGAAAAAGCAAGAGCTTTGATGATTCAGGCAGATAAAGATTACGCCGCTGGAAAAATCGCAGTTGAAGAATATCGAGAGGGTCTTTTCAGAAAAGATCTCCGAACTGCTGAGTCAAACGTAACGGCTGCTACAGAGCGTCTTCAGGCAACGCAGAATACCTTGGCGTATGGCAAACGAATGTTTCGGAAAGGCTACATCACACCGCAGCAACTTGAAGCACAGAAATCAGCTTTAGCACGTGCAGAACTTGACTTGGGTACGGCAAAGATAGCACTTGAAGTTTTGACGAAGTATACGAAGCCAAAGATGACTACTGAGCTTGAGAGCATTCGAGATGCTGCAGAGGCTCGGCTTGAAAGTGAAAAAGCGGCACTTGGACTTGAACTCCTTAAACTCGAAAGACTCGAAAGTGAACTTGAAAAGTGCACGATCAAGGCACCGCAAGATGGTCTTGTTATTTATGCCAACACACGATCAAGAGATCGTGAAACTGAAATCAAGGAAGGCCTTGTAGTCAAAGAGCGGCAGGTCATCTTGCAATTACCGGACCTTACAAGGATGCGAGCAGATGTTGAGGTTCATGAGTCGAAAGTGGATGAAATCACCCTGGGAATGCCTGCGATTGTGCGGGTGCAGGACCTGAAATTTCAAGGTGTGGTGACGTCAGTCGCAAATCGACCAGAGTCAAACTGGTTTTCAACAGCAAAAAAATATATTGTTGGTGTTCGAATTAATAAAAATTCTGAAACGTTAAGGCCCGGGTTTACTGCTGAGGCAACAATTATTGTTTCGGACCTTAAGGATGTGATTGCAGTACCGGTTGCTGCTGTGATCGAAGATGGAGAAAAATTTATTTGTGCTGCACGAGACGGAGAGGGATTTGAAAGACGAGTTGTCACGCTTGGGAAAAGTGATGATCGGTTTGTAGAAATCGTGGAGGGTCTCGAGGAAGGCGAACAAGTATTCTTAAATCCGGGAACAGTACTTGAAGCATCGCTTTCACGTGAACGGGAACAGCGTTCGGAGTGGTCGGGTCGGCCTAAAAGAACCGAATAGTTTAAAAGTGTACGCCGTAGATACGTGATAGACACGCAATTCTTGTGATAGCTCGACCCTGTGGAGAGTGAAATCGACGCATGAACGTCATTCAGCAGCTCAAACTCGGCTTCCGCAGCCTGATGCTTCATAAGCTTCGTTCAGCGCTTGCCGTCTTGGGTATTCTTATTGGTGTGACCGCTGTGATTTGGCTCGTTGCTATGGGTGAAGGTGTGAGCTATCAGGCGCAGCAGCAGATTAAAGATCTTGGTGCAACAAGCATCATTATTCGAACGATAAAGCCATCCGAAGAGGCCAATAGTGACAGCGGCAGTCGTTCCGGGATCGCCTATGGATTATTGCGATCAGATTATGACCGCATCATTACTAATATCCCAACAATTTCTGCGGCAGTACCAATGCGGGAAATCAGTCGAGATGTGCGTCGTGATGAATATGTTGTTTCAGCTCAGGTAATCGGTTGTACTCCAGACTATTTTTCTATCAACCGTCTTCCTGTCACTCGTGGCCGCTCGCTTGCTGCATCAGATCTACAAGGGCTTGAAAATGTCACAGTATTGGCACATGACGTTGCCGAAAGGTTGTTTCCGATTCAAGATCCTCTTGGTCGAGCTGTTCAGGTTGGTACTGAGTTTTATGTTGTTGTTGGTGTTGCGCAAGACCGAACAGCCGCTGCTGCTATCGGAGGAAGTTTTTCAGCGAGGCAGTACAACCGTGATGTATATATCCCGCTCAATACGTTTCAGAAACGCATAGGCGATCGTGTGATCACTGTGCGTGGAGGTACTTTTCAGAACGAAACTATTGAACTGAATCAGATCACGGCTGTTGTGGATGATGTGGCAGCAGTTGATGCCTCTGCTGATATTATTCGTGGACTGCTTGAGCGGTATCACAAAACAATTGATTATGCAGTTGTTGTTCCCAAAGAATTGCTGGAGCAGGCTGAGACGATGCGGATGATGTTCAACGTCCTGCTGCTTTTGATAGCTGGGATATCGTTAGTCGTTGGTGGCATTGGCATCATGAATATTATGCTTGCTACGGTCACTGAGCGCACACGAGAAATTGGTATCAGGCGTGCTTTGGGTGCAACAAAAGGAGAGATTGTTCAGCAGTTTCTCTGGGAGACGGTTGTACTTTCTGGTACCGGTGGGCTCTTGGGCGTTGCAGTCGGCTTTCTTTGTGGGCCAACTGTTCAGGGTGTTCGGCTTGCTATTGAAAGCTTTATGCCCGATGTCTGGTCAACCTTGCCACCAACAATTCATCAACTTGAGCCGAGACTAGCTCCTTGGTCGATTATTGCAGCGTTTGGTATTTCAGTTGGTGTTGGCATCGTATTTGGTATTTACCCAGCGCAGCGGGCTGCCAACATGGATCCAATCGAGGCACTCCGTCATGAGTAAAGCTGAGGAGGAGGTGCCAGAACCTGTCCGCGTTGCCATGGTACGTGATGTGACCAAGGTCTATCGACTCGGCGGACAGGATGTCAAAGCGCTTGCGGGTGTCTCCCTTGAATTCAAACAAGGTGACTTTGTCGCCATTATGGGCACATCAGGTTCTGGGAAAAGTACTCTTTTAAATTTGCTTGGCTGTC
>JABAAH010000086.1:4339-6940 GCA_014238855.1 Planctomycetota bacterium | reverse complement strand
CAAATGCATAGCTCAGCCTCAAATGCATAGCTCAGCCTCAAATGCATAGCTCAGCGTCGGATGCATAGCTCAGCACAACGATATCGTACCGTGTAATCTTCTATGCCGCTTCGGTTGAATCCAATGGATTTCCTGGCGGTGTCTCACCAAAGTAATATTTCTTGGCATCAGGATTATTAAGAACTTCTTCAGCAGTACCGTGACAAAGAATCTTACCGGCTCGTACGATATAGCTTCGATCTGTGATCGCCAACGTTTCACGTTCACGATGGTCAGTAATCAAAATCGAAATCCCGTCATCTCGAAGACCCATAATAATTTTCTGAATTGAATGGATCGTTACCGGATCGATTCCAGTAAATGGTTCATCGAGAAGGATGATCCGGGGCTGAGTTACAAGGCAGCGAGCAATTTCCAGACGTCTTTTTTCACCACCTGAAATATAATGTGCTTTTGATTTTCGAATTCGTGCAATATCGAATTGTTCCATCAATTCTTCACTTCGGCGTCGACGTTCTTTTCGTGACATGCCGATCAGTTCCATAATTGCCAGAAGGTTTTGCTCGACTGTGAGCTTTCGAAAAACACTCTGCTCCTGAGCAAGATATCCCATTCCACCATCACGTGACCGCTTGAACATTGGCCACTTTGTAATTTCTTTATCATCGAGCAACACTCGGCCACCGTTTGGAATAACAAGGCCACACGTCATACGAAAGCTCGTGGTTTTGCCAGCACCGTTGGGGCCAAGAAGACCAACAATCTCACCCCGCTGAACCTCAAATGAAACACCGTCAACAACACGCCGACGTCCATATACTTTGACAAGTCCTTGAGCTTTAAGCAGTGACATGGCCCATCCTTGATTTCACTATATATGTACCCATAGGACAGTCCATCCTATTCACCGGATAAACTTTATCCTCGCGAAGTTTGGCCATGAGGGCAATCGCAACTCTCCCAATACGGGAAGTGTGACCGTGATATGTTGGGATGCCGGTATCATATGTGGCCAAAAAATTGATATTGCCCGGCCAAGAAGCAGACGCCGGTCAACATAATGGACATCGATCCAGAGTCGCCCATCTTTACTCGCGGCCGAGTTATCACCGAGCACAAAAAACTGATCATCCTCAAGCGGAAATTCGAGAACTGGTTCATCTCGGATTTCACCGCGGCGACCAAATCCAACAGCACCGATATAAAAAATATCACGAAGGATTTTGAGTGAAGAAACTGTGACGCTCACAGGATTTTTCTGTGCTGTCACTGTAATACCAACCGGGGCAAGATCGGATAGATTTTTTGACCCTGGCTGTACAACATCAAGCACCGGATCACGAATTGCTTCTTCTGTTATTTCGAAACCCCAGATGACGGGTGTTGTTGTTGGCATGATCTTACCATCTACAAAAAGCCGTAGTTCATCATCAACATTTGAAAACATCACTGTCCACGAACCATTACCACGTATTGGAGTCGATGTTGTTGCTGTCACACCGCTTGCGGCTGTGAGTGTCGCGGTACCATCGACAAGATCAATCGAACATGAATGCTGTTGCCCACCATCAATGAGATCAAGCACGACGCGACCACTCGGGGAACTGCTTTGAAGCATACACTCGACTGCAAGATCACCTACCCAGTGACTTCCTTGACGTATCGCGTTATAGGCTTGGAAGTCTTTAACAAGCGTTGGAAGCACTCCTTCACGAATACCCATTCCAAGACGAACTGCTGTCCACTCATCCGCCGTAGGAGTGAACCGTTGGTAACGCAGACTTGCCGACTGCCCTGCCGAACATGTTGTTGTAAATTGTCGCTGTTTTTTTTCAGGCTGCCACGAACTGGTAGCTGCCCAATCCGTCCATGCAGAAGGCCAGTCATCGTTCTGCAAAAGTGCGGCTGGGAAATTATTGTCCTCGACAACCTGGAGCATCGCCTGCATGACATGCGGCGGTTTACGAGCAATCGTCGCTGGCTTTCCATCACGACTTGTCCAGATATCTCCCCCGGCAATGCTTACTAATTCGTTCGGTAAACCTACAAGCCTTTTGATGTAGTTTGTATTTGCTCCCTCCGGATACTTAAAGACCACAACATCCCAACGGTTTGGTTCACGGAAGTCATACGCAAACTTATCAACAAGAATTCTGTCCCCATTGTACGAGGGATAGCGAGTGTCGTAGGTAACGCCAGGCCCTTCGCCCTGAATCAACTTCATGACGTTCCCACAATTCGGACATGTTGCTGAGGCAATCATTTTGCCAGCCAGTCGCAATTGAAGCACAGATAGTTTGCCACCGGGTGACTCGAAATCAGCAATCTGCTGCCTGGCAACTTCTCGCTGTTGAGGCCCTGCTGATGAATCATCAGCCAACCGTCCTAGTCTGTCGATTTCACGCTTCAGTCGGCCTAATTCTGTTCGAAGAGAATGCGACTGATCATCTTCTTCTCGACTGGCTCCTGCCTGAAAGTTAAACCCGCACTCACTACAGTCGAGGTCTTTATGTCGCCCCATCAGTGTTGGAGCCATAGAGCCAGTTGGGATCACAAAAGCTTCGGCCTCAAATGCACGAAAAAGAAGGGCGAGCGTGAATG
>JABAAH010000086.1:0-4083 GCA_014238855.1 Planctomycetota bacterium | reverse complement strand
CGTACCATCTCTGTCCCAAACCATAACTACAGGCACACTCGTAAGGTTCATTTTTGTATACAAGGAGTCTGCCCCATCACGATTGAGCAGATTTTCAATACTTCCTGCTGAAACCTGCTCCAAGAATTTTTGTACCGGTGGTAGTACATCTTCGGGGACACCAAAACCCTCATAGTCGAAAGATAGTGAAAGACAGACTACTGAGTCACCGTATTCTTTTTGAAGCGTCACAAGACCTGGGAACTCTCGGACACAGGGTGGACACGAGGTACTCCAGCAGTCGAGCACAACAATCTTTCCTCGATGTGATGCAATCCGTTTCATAATCTCTGAGTGATCTACAATCACCACAGACACCGGCTTGGATTTTTGCTGTTGAACCGGTTGTGATGCAACACGATCAGCTGGTTTATCCCCATACCACCCACAGCCGACAACCGAAATTGCACCGGCAAAAAGGAGTAACTGCTTTAGAAACCAGACGTTTCGTGTCATGCTACAGATCATGTCATCTCCTATGGGATTACCTTTTGAGCATATTCGCCACCGACCGCCACATCACCTGGCTGGTCCACGTGAGTTGATTGTGGCCTGCCCCGCCTTCCGCAGTAAAGTCAATCTATCGAACATCGTACGAACGTGTGGATGTTTTGGAATTCGTCATCTCATTACCTGTGGTTCGAGCAAGCTCGATGAGAAAGTTGCTCGAGACGCAGCACAAGAAATCACGATTGACGTTCATCGAAGCCTGCCACCGGTGCTTGATAAACTGAAGCGATCAGGCTGGCAGATAGTCGGTCTTGAACAATCAACCCATTCTGAATGTTTATTTTCATTTCCCTTTGTAAGCAAAACTGTTCTTGTCATTGGAAATGAACGACTCGGTATCGATCCAGAGGTTCTTGAGCGACTCGATCGTGTTGCAGAAATCCAAATGGCCGGGCTCCCTCATAGTCTCAATGCAGCAACATCAACTGCTGTGGCAATCTATGAATATTGCCGTCAATTCCCAAGCGGTACCCTCAAGACCCAGACAGGTGCACACTCATGACTCTGGTGATTGGCATTGATGAGGCCGGCTATGGCCCAAACCTTGGTCCGCTCGTGATTGGTGGATCTTCATGGGTTATCGACGAACTACAGAACGAAGGTCCTTTGAGTCATGAAAAGATAGCTGCCGAGAAATTCATTGCGTTACAAAATGACATTCACAAGGACTATCGAGCCGGAGTCGGACCACCATGGGGTGATTCAAAAAAGATATTCACCCGGAAAGGCACGAAGACTGAAACTCTTGAACCATTGGAACGGGGTGTCTTGGCAGCAGTACAGATTGCGACAAACACACTACCAACGAATAGTGGTCAGCTGCTTTCATACCTGACACTTCAAATGCCACAGGAGTCTGATACCCCATGCTGGAAGAAACTCAATGGAATTGCACTCCCTCAAGCAACATCATTATCAAAAACAATTGACCATGCGGGACACGCTGAAAAACAGTTACAGAGCCACACCATTCGGCTCACGGGTATCGCCTGCCGATGGATTTTCCCAGAAGACTTTAATGCTTTACTTGATACTGGGATGAATAAATCAGATTTACTTTCACAACTCTCTCTTCAGCTCGCTTTTCATCTTCGAAATCAACATCCACAGAGGCCCACAGTCATTTGGTGTGATCGGCATGGCGGACGAAAGCGGTATGCAGGCGTTGTCTCACACTGTTTCGATGCGGCACGAGTTGAACCAGTATCAGAAACAGCGAACTGCTCTCGCTACCTGATTCATGAAAAACCTGTTCCGACAGTAATACATTTTTCTGTTGGTGGTGAATCTCAACTCCCTGTGGCAGTTGCAAGCATGGCTGCAAAATATGTACGCGAAGTTGCAATGACTGTCTGTAATACATTCTGGTCGCATCGTATGCCCACTCTGACACCAACCGCTGGCTATCCGGTGGATGCACGCCGCTGGTGGCAGGAGACACACGCAGACCGGCACCGCCTGGGTATCAGGGACACAGCGCTTTGGAGACAATCCTGATCTTGCTCTCACACAAGAAGGCTTCCACAATCAGGACCATGAATATGCTACCAACACATCTCTATATTATTCGGCATGCGTGGGCTGAAGAGGGTTCACTCGATCAAGATGATTACGATCGTCGGCTCACCAAGAAAGGTCGCACACGATTTGAGAACTTCATGCGATCCATGAAGAAATCTGGTTTCAGTGTTGACCTTATTGTGACAAGTCCCTTGGTGCGGACACGGGAAACCGCAGAGATCATGGTTGACGTGCTGAAAACACCACGTTTAGAAATTCATGACGCCCTCGCTCCCGGTTCAAATTGGCAGGAAATCACTGAGTGGACCAGTGCAGAAAAAGTCCCACGGGTGGCCTGGGTTGGTCACGCTCCATGTGTTGGACGACTTGTTGCAAAGGCAATCGGAGACGGCAAGGCGAATATTCGGATGCAAAAAGGTGCTATCGCATCAATTTGTCTTGAAAATGGCTTCAGTCATTCAGGAGAACTGCAATGGCTCATTCCAGCACAAGTCATTGAAGCTGCATTTTAGCTAGCTCATACTTCGTTGTGAAAATACCGATTGAATATGCAACAATCTCATAAGTCAATTTTTCCTTTATGAGGAATCTCATTATGAATAAAACCAAGAGCTCCTGCACAAAAGTTTTGTGTGTCATTTGTTTTCTCTATTCAAGTGCTTTGTTTTTTGGCTGCTCTTCGAAGAATCCACCCCCGAGCGAAGTCATTGAAATTGAGACTATTGAAATTCTTGATCTCGATAGCAATGAAAAACCGCCACAGCCCAGTGCTGCTGAGCAAGAAGTGAAGAAAGCCCGTACTGCTCGGCAATCAGCGGATGAAGCAAAAGCTGCTGCTGATCGTGAGATAGAAGCTGCAGCACAATCAGTGATGCCAACAGAAAAAAAGCCAGTGATCTCGCCAGATCCTGAGACTTCCGACACACCTTCGCCCAAAGCTACTCCCTCTGATGACAGCAACTAAAACACCGCAACTGCTCCGACCGGCAACCGATGTGTCTGGCCCGCTGTTTGTTGGTATTGATCTCGGTGGAACCAATATCAAAGTCGCTCTCGTTGACGACACTGGCCAACTGGTAGCGTTTCATACAGAGCCCACCAATGTTGCACGTGGGCCAGATGATGCTGCTATTCGCATGGGTCAGTCTGTAGGACTCCTGGCAGATTGTGTTGGTCGAGCTCGTTCTGAAATATCAGCTGTGGGTCTTGGCACTCCAGGCCCACAGAATCTCTCAACAGGCGTTCTCCTCAAACCTGGCAACTTTCCCGGCTGGGAAAATTTTCCAATCCGAGAACGTGTTGCAGAGCATTGTGGCCATAACGTGACGTATGCAAATGATGCTACTGCAGCCGCATACGGAGAATTCTGGGTAGGTTCCGGGCGAGACGATTCGAGCCTCGTGCTTCTCACACTCGGTACCGGTGTTGGCGGTGGCATCATCATCCATGATATGACTATTGAAGGGGCGCACAGCCATGGTTCAGAGTGCGGACATATTATTGTCGACTCTTCACCGACGGCTCGCATGTGCCCGTGTGGTCAGCCAGGTCATCTTGAGGCCTATGCAAGTGCCACAGCGCTGAAGGCAAGAGCCGCTGAACGACTTGAAGATGGTGCTACAGGAAGCCTTGCAGATGCTGTTGCCCACGGTGAATCGATAACACCGATCTTGATAGGAAATCATGCTGAACAGGGCGATGCGATTGCAATGGAACTTCTGCTGGAAACGGCTGATTGGCTGGCCGTTGGGATTGTGACGCTAATGCATACCATTGATCCATCGGCTATCATTCTAGGTGGAGCGATGACGTTTGGCCGGGAAGACCACCCCGTTGGACGAGCATTTCTTGATCGTATCGACACCTGTGTCCGCCGCCATACATTTCCAACACTCGCTGAGAAGACAGCTATTCGATTTGCCACGCTTGGCGGCAATGCAGGGTCGATTGGTGCAGCCGGTCTCGGTCGACTCGCCTGGAAGCAACACAATACTCCAATGCACGCCTAGACAC
>JABAAH010000085.1 GCA_014238855.1 Planctomycetota bacterium | reverse complement strand
GCTTTCGCTGTCCACCCCATACCTCCAGCACAAATCTTCCAGTAGGCCCAGACGGGCTCTGAAACCGTATTATCTTCCGGTTATACCACGAAAGGAACTCATTTGCGGACTCATTTAGCTTCGAGTTTGCTTCTGCCTCACACTATCGCTTTGTTTTCCTTGCCACCTTTGATGGTCATGTTCTTCGAGTCGTTGTAGACAAGAAAGTACTTCTGTGATGAGGCTCGTCGTAGCATTATATTCGCATGGTGACGGGGTCACGCGTCGTTCATGAATGGCGGTTATCCCCACTCCAGATAAACTCTATTGCTGCATCAATTGAGGGATCCAAACTCTTGTGCACTGGGCAATGAAGAGCGGCTTCTTCGAGTATTTTTCGATCAGGATGATCAGGCGGAAGGGGAAGTGTAAGACGTGTCCGAAGAGCGATGATTCGGCGAGGTAATTCTTTTGACATTTCCTTTTTTGTTTCCGCCTTTGCACCGATCAGATCGATTCCTTTTTTGTCAGCCACAATACCCATGATGGTCATCATGCAGGATCCCAAAGCAGATGCTACAAGATCGGTTGGAGAAAAGGACTCGCCCTTTCCATGATTATCTTTTGGGGCATCGGTGATAAGAGTTGACCCAGAAGGACCATGAAGAGTCTTGCACCGCAAGTGTCCTTCGTACACTGTGTCAATTTTGACCATGGACAACTTTCGTAAAATGAAAAGAAAACAATTGAGTTCAAATTTTTTAATGAATTATCACGTGCACGGCAGGTCCCTCGGTGGCTTCTGCAGGATAAGAGATGAGGCTGCATGGGTTATGGAAGGACGAACTCCGTTCCGAGCTATCGTCCTGCTGCATTTTGCAGCACTGCTCCATGAACCTCATGCACTGAATTTCTTATTCACGGGCAATCATTTTTTTTGGATTCAGAGGATGATCTAAAGGAAGCTTTTTCCAGCGCAGTTCTACTTTTTTGACTTTATCCCAGCATCCTTGAGGGAAATACCATAAGTTCTCAGAGTCTACATTTTCTTCTGGGCCTAGACTTGTAATCACAAATCCACCTTCAAGTTCAGTCAACTCATTTTCAAATGGACAATGAGCCTTGAAATCCAAGATGCCAAACTTTTCCTCCGGGGAATTATTTATGATCTTGTAGTGAACATATACGCGTACTGATTTTGATGGGGTCACCTTCGTTTTTATCCCAAGGCATTCAACGGTGACTTCGGAATCACCCGACGTTATCGTTACGGGCTTTGTGACCGTCGTCTCGTGCCCATAATTGATTGCGGGCACAGCAATGATGAATAGGCATTCAAAAAATACTATTCGTAGTTTCATAACTACTGTTCTTCCTGGGTATGGTATTGTTTCTTGAACAATGACGTTGCTTGAAAGCACTCTTGCTGTCAACGAAGCATTCAAGATTTAAAAGTCACTCTCTGGGTAGGTCTTCCGAGAGATCTCATGGTTACCGGCTTCTATGTCGGAGCACGCCGAAAACATGATGAACATAAAACCTATGTCATCCAATCGACTCTCTTTTCGATCTGTCAACGAGTGTCATCATATGGGGTCAGATAAACGAGCCTATCATATAGCGTAAATAAGCCTCAAAGTTGCAAGACTTCTTGGGCTTTCTGCAACTGTCGAGTAGGCCTGGATGGACTTTCGGAACCACATAGAACGTGTGATCTACGAGCACTCAGAATTTTCCTCGAATCTCTGATCAACTCGAATCTATGATCAACTCGAATCTATGATCAAGGTGTCGAGAGACTATTTCAACCAGTCCGGTTTCACGAAGAATGTATTTACTTGGGTAACGGTCTTCTCGACGGTCGATTACTACCGATATATAAGTTTTGTGCTCACTGACGTATTTTTATTACAAATAAATCGAATCCAGTAGGCCTGGAAGTCGTTGGGGAAGGCGTGGCTGGCTTCTTGATTCATTTTTTTGATTTCAAAAGATTGGTAATCAAACCAGTCACCATTTCCGGAGATGTCAACTTGGGCAGTGATTTGACACGGAGAAGTAGCTGAGATGGTGAGACCCTTGCGATCATATCCTGTCATGAGGTAGGGGTCGGAGGGTTTTCCAGCTTCGACCGCGGTGTTCAACCATGGACCGCCATTGCCTACTGGTTTTCCAAGGCCCCAAAGGTCGTCGACAGCCCCGGCCCAGAGTGACGTTTTTCCATCTGTTGAGTGAATGAGGTGAGAGTTGTTCTTTGGGATGTTCGTGATGGATGTGCCTGAGAAAATCAGGAGCCCGCGATAACTGCAAAAGTCGTGAATGCGGAGGTTATGCGTAGCGATAGGGCGGATGCGGCGGAAGCCGAGGGCATTGTTGGCAGGCAGTTCGTAAAAGGTGCCATGAGCGTTGAAGAGGTCACGCTCGGTAGCAACTTCGCGGCAAATGCGTCCGTCTTCGTCGTCGAGTAAAGAGGATCCTTTGGGAAGACGAAAACGTTTTCCATTGTCATCGATATAGAGGACGGAGGCTTTATCCACACTGAGAATACCTACTCGTTTTGGGATGGCGGCATTTTCCTGAAGCCAATTTTCTCTATTTTGATTATCGACTCGTACCAGAGAAAGGTCTGGGTTGAGTTGATAGAGACCCTTATCGGATGCGAAATGGAGATCTCTTTTATTGTCCCCACGGGCGCGGACAATCCCTACATTGATTTCTTTCTCGGAGGCTTTGGCGAGTCCCGTGAACCTGTCATGATTCATGCCGGGCTGGCGTGTGTCAGGATTGGCGTAGGTGAACCACGCGGTTGCTTTTTCAAGACCAGCGGAAGAGGTCACGCGAATCCAAGTTCCTTGAGACTCGGCGGGAAAAGAATACCAGCGGTACCCGTCGACGTTCACTGTGGATAATTCGGTCCAGGTGTTGTTGCCATCAAGATCAACTTCAAACGTGAGAGTGGTGGGTGCACTTGTAAATAGGTGGACGGCACGACGTTGGAACCCTGAGAAAAGATATGAATCAGAAGGAGTGGCAGCCTCAATTGTGTCGTTCAGCCAAACTGCTCCACGTCCGATCACTGGCCCTAAGTGATCAATTTCTTCAGGCTTTATAAACCATAGGTTTGATTGTGATTGTGGAGCCGCAACGTGACCTTTGGCTTTTCGCTTGTTGAGGAATTCACTCTTTGCGGTGTCGTCACAGCCCATGACGACATGGTTGCCCCAGCGAGCAAAGTCACCGATGACTTTGAGGTACGTCGAGCGTGGGGAGATGCCCTTTGAGTTTGCGGGAGTGAAGGTCTTTGGGAAATTCCAGAACATGCCATGCATGGTCATAAGGAGGTCCTCACCTTCACCAACCTCACGAATCCTTGGCCATTCAGTATTCCAACCGTGCGCACCGTCATAACTATGGCTGGCCTTTGGCAGTCGATAGCGGTGCCACTTTCCCTTATGCATGCACATAAGAATCAGTGAACGAGCGTCCCACCCATTGGCCCAGATCGGATCACTTGAAGGGTTTTCGGATCCGTAAATTCCACCGGGGCCTGTAACTTCGGTGAATTGGCTGCGAAGGATAATCTCAAAGTCATTTTGTTTCCCATCCCATTGGGCAAGCACGCCGGATGGAGTGAATGGGTTGTTACGGGCGGCTTGCCCATGTTCGCCGTTGTTGGCATACACGAGTTTTCCCTGGCCAGAATAGAGGCCTTTACCGTGGTATCCGGGAAGGTTTGTTTTTGGAAATCCTTTCTGTGCTTCGTCATAGAAAAGAGTTTCAGTTTCAAGAGTATGGACATCAATTTCGTAGAGTGCCTCCTCCATGGAAGCGCAGTAAATCTTATTCACCGGATCGGTGAGATGACGGGCATTACCCGTTGGGCGACCAAACATCGTTTTGTATGGAATGACTCTGACCTTACGTGATGCGTCAATCACATAGGGTCCGATGAAAAGTTGTTTGGACTCTCGGTGAATCATGCGGTTGGCCGGAGTTCCCCCGATGCTTTCGGGGCGAACGGTCATGTTGAGATCTCTGTCGATCTCGTAGAGTTTGTCTGATGAGCCTTTTGGACTGTGCGGGGCGTACGTGACGACCCAGATCCTGTCGGTAAAAGGAACGACAGCACCAGTGCCGCACTCGCCTTCATCATTGTAGAATGCAAGATGGGGATAGATGCCGGACAAGGAAACAGGTGTTTCCTGTGAAAACGCACTCGGTGCTACCGAAATAGAAAGAAGTGAAACCGAAAGAAGATAGGTGAGTGATTTCATAGTAATTCATGCATAAAAAACAATCGACCGCCTCAGCGAGACCAACGGGCTAATCAATGAAAAGAGACTACCAGCATGGACTCATTATTTACGTTTAGCACTCTTTCGGATATATGACTTTGCAACATTTTGTGTATGACCCAAAACAAAGCCTTTGAAAAACAATGTCTTCAGGGGTTTCATTAATATCGATAGTAGGCCCGGACGGACTCGAACCGCCGACCAAGGGATTATGAGTCCCCTGCTCTAACCAACTGAGCTACGGGCCCGAAGTTCACATACTATACCTGATCGTCCGCAGAAATCAGGCAGTGCCTTTTCTGTGGGTTCAATGCCGAAAATAAAGATTTTCTGAGGGTAAAACCATCGACGGTTTTCCGTCACGTCAGGCATACTGGTAGGGCTGAGGAAATAGTTTCGAGTGCTTCAACACAGACTACTGTGCTGGCAACCTTGCCGCTTGCTCAGATTTTGTATTCCTTTAAGAACTGACGGTCGACAGCAGCATAATGCAAAGCCAGTCATCCCAAAACAAAATAGAGCCTTCGGCATCATGGTGGCAAAGTGATGATGCCTGGGCAATGATCATGGCGGCCGGGTTACTTGTCATTGCCTGGTTCGCATTACAGCCAGTAGTTACTCCACTAACTGGTGAAACATTATTTGAAAACATGCTTTCACCATGGGTCGCGAAGCCTGGGAGTTGGTCAACAAATCCACTCGTAGCATTCGATGGAATGATACAAGAAGCAGGGCCATCAAAAGGGTTTGCTGTGCTGGCAACTGCTGTCGGCTGTATTACAGTTCTTGTACTCGGGCTCGCTGGAACTGGTATTCCTCTTCGGAAAAGCCTGCCATCTGTGACAACTGTCACACTCCTCGCGGTGCTTGCATGGTTGGCAAGTACCCAAACAACAATAAAAAGTCTGCAGCTTTCTTATGTGCTCTGGGCATTTGTCGGTGGACTATTCATCAGTAACGTTATTGGTATACCTAATTGGTTGAAGCCAGGGTTGCGGGGCGAACTCTATATAAAAACTGGGTTGGTTTTGATGGGAGCTGGCCTGCTCTTCGGCACCCTGATGAAACTTGGTCCCCCAGGCATTCTTGTGTCGTGGATTACGACACCGATTGTGCTCATTAGTACCTATCAATTCGGTCAGCGAGTGCTGAAGATCAAATCAAAAACACTGAATCTTGTCCTTTCTGCAGATATGAGTGTGTGTGGTGTATCAGCTGCAGTAGCAACGGCAGCTGCCTGCAAGGCCAAGAAAGAAGAGCTCTCAATTGCCGTCGGCATCTCACTGGCGTTCACCGTTGTGATGATGTTTACATTGCCTGCGGTCTGTAATGCACTTGGACTTGATCAGGTGTTAGCCGGTGCGTGGATTGGCGGAACGGTCGATTCAACAGGCGCCGTCGTTGCAGCAGGTGAACTTGTTGGACCAATCGCTCGTGATGTTGCTGCTTCAGTGAAACTGATTCAAAACGTCATGATTGGTTTTATTTCGTTAGGTGTTGCTGCATGGTGGGCTCGGTCAGGTGAAGATGCTGATGGTGATCAGGTTCCTGCAACTGGCATAGGACTGCTTCAAGAAATATGGAAGCGACTACCAAAATTTATCCTTGGGTTTGTTGCCGCCTCGGCCATTTTCACTCTGCTTGCCTCGACTGGTTCTGAGGCTCGGCAGGATGGTATCGCTGCAATGCTCTCTGGCCCTGTGAAGATGATGCGATCATGGTGTTTTTGTCTAGCATTTGTCAGTATTGGTTTAGAAACCGACATACGAAAACTGGCCCGTGTGATGGGTTCGATAAAGCCTGTTGTTCTCTACCTGTGCGGTCAGGCGCTTAATCTGTTGCTGACCTTTATCATGGCTTATCTTGCATTTCGCGTAGTGTTTCCAGAAGTTGCAGCACGCATCGCTGCTGGTGGATAACACAATTAATACAGTACATGACAGAATATTCCGGCCCTCCATAAAAATAAAAACATGTCACTCAAAGACAATTTCAAATTCGCCAGTAAAATGTTTCGCGTTACACCGGGTGAGGCACCGAAACTTAATTCACGCGATCCGGCGTGGGCAGGTGATGAAGACCGGTCAGAGAAAAAGCGAAAGAAGCATGCCGGTAAAATTCTTGAGGATGGTGTTGAAGAACTAGCAGAATTACAAGAATTGTTATACGCCTCTGATACGTGGAGCGTGCTTGTTGTTTTTCAGGCACTCGATGCTGCGGGTAAGGACGGTGCCATCAAGCATGTAATGAGTGGCGTCAATCCACAGGGTGTTGAAGTGACTAGTTTCAAAGAGCCTTCGTCAGAAGATCTCGATCATACATTTCTCTGGCGGTGTATGAAAAAACTTCCTGAACGTGGTCGGATCGGTATATTTAATCGATCCTATTATGAAGAAGTGCTTATTGTTCGGGTGCATCCAGATCTGTTAGAAGCCCAACGGATTCCGAATGTGCATGCAGAAGATCAGACATGGCATGATCGATTTGATGATATCAATGCCTTCGAAAAGCATCTTGCTCGCAACGGAACAGCTATTGTAAAGATTTTTCTTCACGTTTCAAAAGAAGAACAAAAAAGCAGATTCCTTGATCGTATCAATCGGCCTGACAAACACTGGAAGTTTGCTGGTGCCGATATTGCTGAACGACAATACTTTGATGACTACACCAAATCGTATGAAGAGATGATTACCGCCACTA
>JABAAH010000084.1 GCA_014238855.1 Planctomycetota bacterium | reverse complement strand
ATCGACGCCAATCGATAAGACTTTCTCAGCATCTTCTTCTGTCACGATTCCTTTGCCAGTAGCACTCAATACAGTAAACGCACCGCCGATAGAGAAAAGGTGCTGCTTAAATGAGCCAAGTATTTCTTTCTGTGTATCTCGAACATCAACAGTTGATAGAAAAACAGACAAGCCCCGATGAACCGAACAGACAGGGTCACCTGATGGTGTGGTGATCTCAATCTCGAATGGTGTGAATCTCTTATAGTCCGTAAATCGAAATAATTTTGTCAGCATTCCAAGTCGTGGTTCACGACAATGCAGAATGACTTGTCCAGTCTGCGGATCATAAATATCAAAATTATTTGCAGCTTTAAATAAGCCAACATGCTCTTTTACAAGAAAAAGATTGTTGTTCAGTGCAGAATGCATTGGCTGCTCCTCATTGATCTTTGAGTTCGTGCCATCCGTATAGGTTCAGTCGTTATCCAGTCAGATCCAGTAAGTTTCTTACTATTTTGTAACACGGGTACTATTCGCCGACCAAAACTGCCCGTCATCATTCTTCAGAAAAAGGCGTAGTCTGGCATTGTTTAAAGACGTGGCACTTTTCAATGTGAACTCATTCTTCCCCTCTTTTACGTTTGGAATACGTTCCGAATGTTCCCAGCGGTCTACAAATGTAAGTCCATCTTGCGTTCCCCAATACACCTCGAGTTCTGGAGCCTTACCGAGATGATCGATCCGGTAGTCTATTTTCAATCCTTCAGGAGTCACTTCCACTGACTGAACAGTCACTTCAGAGGGAACGCTTAAAAGTGACTCTTTGTGCTCTGGTGAAAGATACGCAGGAAGGTCTTTCAAATGGTTGTCTTTTGAGAGGTCAACGCCACTCGCAGAGAGTGGCTTATGAAAGCTGAGCCCTCCTGTTCGAAGAAAAAACCAACCATCGTCAGTCACTCCTCGATGCGTGTACGTCAGCCCTGTCTGCTTATCAACATCTCCACCCGACATGTGATCAAGCTGAAGGAGCTGACCATCTTCCTGTACAACCCACCCCCGATACCGCATTTCACGGGGGTATAAGCCTGTCCGCTGAACATGTGGAGGACCTGGTACTTCAACGAAACTACCAACCCAGAGTGATTTCAGCGGCTTGCCTTTGTTGTATTTATTGCCCACGCCAAACAAACGCCACTCGTTTTCATCTGCCACGTAATAGTAGCTGTAGTAGGTGTCATAGGTTTCTGACGGAACAACACGCAGAGCTAATACCTGTCGCTGTCCTTGATGACCTAAAAGGGGATCCCAGTCACGAATCTTGACACCTGTCCCCTCATGGCCAAAGCCGCCGAAGGTTGCATCACGATGACCGATCGCAAGCAGATGCGAAAGCTGCTCAATCGGCGGCTCTTCTTTGCCACGACCATAAGACCACAATGAGAAATTAAACCCAGCATTGACTGTTCCATTAGCCTGCCATGTCGGTCCGTAATACCCGAACGGTGTTGTGATAGGTGCATAAAAACCAAGGTCACCAGGAACGGCATCCATCTCCATCACCCAAAGGCGGACCGACTCTTTTCCTTTTGAACTTGAAAATTTGGTATGGGCAGCCGACGGTCGCCATCGCTTTCTCACTACCGCACTGCCCTCAATACACGGACCACTGAGTGTCATCCAATGAAACTGTGTTCCGGCTGCCGCCTTCTCACATACTATTCGCAAACGATGAAGGCCTGGATTTGTGACTTTGAATGGGCACGAGAATACCGAAGATGGATTCTCACTAGACTTTACAGCAAAGGAAACTGTCTTGTTATCCATCGACATGGAAAACGTGCCACCGTCACTCTTTGCTGACATCCAAAGAGTAATGGTTCCTTCGCCAGCTTGTGGAGCAAACCACACCCATTCCGCAACATCACCTGCATCCCACTTTTCAATCCAAGCGAATGACTTTCCACTATTTAGATTTTCAAGATCAGGAACTTGACTTTGACCAGCTGCAACCAACCCACGCATCGGAAAAAAAGATTCGTTTGGCGTCAGGTACAACACACTGTCACGTGTCTTCTGAAGCATGCACAGGCTGCTGGGATCATCACCACACGCCTGCCATGAAAGAGGAACTCCTATTTGGCCATCGCCAACCGATGGTGGTGCCTCAGCGCACACAATAGTGACCGTGGTGAACATGACGAGGCATGCACAACAACGCATTGTATTCATTGTGTTCCCATTATACAGAAGAAATTACCCAAAAGAGCATCCACGGTATTGATACAGAACTCCCCATGCACCGTAGTTAACCTCGATTCTAAATCCTTTCAGGACAAAAAGAAACGATGCTTGAAAACACGGCGAGCATCAATAAGAGGAACGCCCTAGCGGATCCCATTCACAGAATTGACAGGGACGCAAAGAAGCCAATATGAGGCAAAAGAGGTTACCTAAAGCAATGTCTTTTTGACCGCAAGCAGTTAATCTGGTCATTGCGGCTGGGCCGCCTTGTCATCAGCATCTACATGCTCTCTGGGAATGAATCACACGGCTACCCTGAATGAGAAGTGACTCTATCTTAACCTGTCGGCTGCCAGGAAGGATTGTATCGGAGCGGTGCTGACACTTTTGATCAATGGCCAGAAAATCTCCACCGCAGTGTTGGCAGACAACATCCGTGTCGGCAAGCTTTATTTCGATTCGAAGCGATCGTCCACAAACTGGACAATGTTGATGAAAAAAATTGTTAGTCATGTGTCCGCTCCCTGCAATTCAAGGCCTGGGTGACAATTGGGGATTATTATTTGTGAAATCTGGTTATCAGCATCTTCCTGAATGTACATTCTCGTACCGCGTTTCAATGAATTTTTTGAAAACGCCTTCCTTTTTTTCAAACAATCAACTTCGCCATAAAAATCGAACGTTGCTGCTATGGCCGCAACGGCTTCTGCATAGTGTGGATCCATTTCTTACCTCCCTGTAAGAGCAACTAGTACATAAAGAACCGCAAAAAAACTTCCCGCATAACACGAATTTAAAAAATTTCAAAAGAATCCGTTTGCAGTCAAAAACATGCTGCGGAACTGCCAAAATAATGCCTCGTGCAATCCCAGGATTCTCCCCATATTCTCTAAATACCCGGACAACAGTTTTTCATAGCGATGGCTCACAAGGATTGTGCGGCATCGACAGTAAGTAATGTCTCTATACGTTTCTACATATTCGCGGCATCAATGCAGCCATGACTCCTGGTCACGAATAGCTCGTGCAGTTCTCGACACTTTGAAAAACCTGCATACCATTTTATTATGGTCTCAAAATCAGATTTTATCGTGCAGGATGCGCAGCGAAAATTTGTTCGTACTGAACGCTCCCCTTTGCTACGAAGGACCGAAGAGAGTAGGTCAGGTGAATTAAAAAAAGAAACCGCAACAGTTTTGGTCTTTGAGCCCGACGACACATCCCTGAAAAAACTCTGTGGATTTCTTCGAAAAAAAGGTTTCCGTGTTCTTTCGACGCAGCGACCTGAAGGCGTAGAATTTAGATTTAAAACATGGCCCAAACCAGACCTTCTGGTGATAAGTGCACATCAGCAAGCAGATATCGCATTGAAGACGTTTAATGAATTCACATGGAACCCCTATCTTGCAAAGTGCCCGGTGTTTCTTATTGGAGCCAACCGCCAAAAGAAACTTCTTACAAAGTATGCAAAAGTTGACCACCTCCGAAAAATAATTCTGACACCCTTCAAAACAGAATTGTTTGTACAAGTTATCAACTCTCTCATCCGACGTTCGCAACAGCCCTCGTATTGACTGTTCATTGACGGCACCAAGAACCCTCTAACGCTGTCAACCTGTATCGATTACGGCAAGATTGAACCTTTGGTATTTTTCTGTACGTTCTGAGAGGCACGAGTGTCGAGACGATTGTTGAAAGCATGTAAAAAAATTTCATGTCTTATGGAAAATCATTGCTGAAATACTTTCGTAACTTCAAGTCATTCATGCTGGAAAATGAAATGATATATTTCATTCGAAATACAACCCTGATATGTGTCCTCTTCTGGATCACAGCTATACCAGTTTCTGGCACTGAGCCAGAAACTGTTCTCGATACAGGACTCTATGAATCTTATGTAAAGAATGATGTACCGGCTCCGGTTACATTGATGCCACGTGCAGGTGTTCCTGATGAAAACGTGTACCAATATCGAGCTGCCGCTCCCCAAGAAGCCGCTATTGAAGAAGGTGCTACTCGGTATCTTGAAACAGACTTGTTACTGAACCGAGGGATTGAAACCTACGGTTTCATTGACGTTGGTATTGGCGCGAACGCGTGGGGAGCAGATTGGAATGGTCCAATCACCTTTAATGATCGTGCCTGGCAGGGACAGATGAACCAGCTCTACCTCATCAACGAGCGGATTCTAAAGGAAGAACAGTTGAGCCTGGGTGGTCGAGTCGACCTGCTCTACGGCACTGACTTTCTTTACACTGTCGCTGGTGGGCTTGATACTGAATGGAATTCCAATCGCTACTATGGCTTGGCTATGCCACAGCTCTACGGTGAAGTTGGAACCCAGGCACTGAATGTCAAATTTGGACATTTCTATACCCTGATCGGTTATGAAGTTGTGCCAGCGATCGGAAACTTCTTCTACACCCATGCATACACCATGCAGTATGGTGAACCATTTACTCACACCGGCGTACTCGCAACGTGGAATCCAAACGATCAGTTGTCGATCATTGGTGGTATCACCAACGGATGGGACAATTGGGACAATGGCCTCCTGGCTGGCCGAACTATCGCAAATCAAAACTATGCAAACTACAACAGTAATGCGTCATTCTTGGGAGCGATCACGTTCTCGAGTTCAGATGGCACACAGGCACTCACACTGGCCAACTCAAGTGGGAATGAGCTTGCGGCAGAAAGTTTTGTGGCCCCCAACACCGCCTATGTTGGGAATCGAACCGTCACGAGTCTCGTGTACTCAAATGAATTCACAAACAAACTAACGTACGTCTATCAGAGTGACTTTGGTTACCAGGCATATGCTGGTGGAGATAGTCCGTTTTATTACGAAACACAAGGACAGCAGCCGGGCTCAGCCTACTGGTATGGAATGAACCAATATCTGTTTTACAACTTCACTGACTATCTTATTGGTGGCCTACGACTGGAGTGGTTCCGAGATAATAACGGCACCCGAGTACAGTATGGCCTTCGTGATGGCTCACCTGAACTAGGGAACTTTGCTGGAAATTTCTGGGCCATGACATGGGGGCTTAATTACCTTGTTGGCAACAATCTCATCATACGACCGGAACTTCGATACGACTGGTTCAGTCAAGACCTGGGAAATGCCGCACAAGGTGTAGGCTTACCGTTCGGCAGACTCGCTGGTGGCCTAGGGACTCAAAGTGACCAGTTCTACGGTGGCTGTGATATTGTCTGGCAGTTTTGATGAAAAGAAAACGAGCCCACCGGTGCGGCCCACTGGTGTGATAGACCATCCTTCACCGATATTTTTTCAACACATGCCGGCTGTGCATTATCAGAGATGTTTCAGTGTGGTGAACCAGGCAAGAATCCCATCAATGTCTGATGACACTGGGCCTAGATAATAATCTGGCCGTACAACAACAAGTGTGCCATCATCTGCCGTTAATGACTGAGCAAAAGCCCTCGCCTCTTCAGCAATACTGTCATCCGGCTTCACCGCATCAATAGTCACCATATCTGGGCCTGCTGCACGTATGACTCGCTCCCACATTGTGTCAGTTATTGAACCACGACCAAGTCGAATAACAGTAAAACCGGTCCCCGTGAAAAGATCGTAGATTGATAAACCATCATCACCCCATGAAATTTCCGGACAACGTCGCCCGATCCAGCGGCCTGCTCCCGTACAAGCAAGTGGTCCGCCACAATATTCCACATCAACTTCAGAAAGACGATTAACTGCCTCTTTTCGAATCGGTGCCAGACCAATGATATATGGCAAAATCCAGCGACGAAAAAAGCTAATGAGTGGATTCTGATTCATCATGACCCGAAGCATCCTGCCAGAACCTTGCAAGACCGCAGCCCCAACCGGATGCCGCTCGCTTTGATAGGTCTTAAGAAGAGCCTTGGTTGCTTGTTTCTTTTCGACCATGGCAAGTTTCCAGGAAAGATTGACTGCGTCCTGAATACTTGTGTTCATGCCCTGCCCACCTGCCGGACTATGAACATGTGCTGCATCACCAGCAAGAATGACTCGCCCGTGGCAATATTGGTCAACCTGACGCTCATTGATACGGAATTCTGAAAGCCACAGGGCTTTTTCTACCGTCCAACGAAGACCCGTTCGTGAGCGAAGTACATCCAGCATGTCCTCACACGTTGGATGACGACGCGGTCTTTCAGGATCAATTGGACCAGCATCAGCGATAACCCGCCAGATTCGATTCCCGTACGGAAAGAGACCAAGTAAACCCGCTTTCGAGAGAAACATTCGAATTCGGTCCTCTTGGCCAGCCTCCGCTAATTCCAAATCTGCCAAAAGCCATTGCTGATCAATCGCAGCACCTGGAAATTCTATACCAAGGCATTTGCGCACCGTCGAGTGTGCGCCATCAGCACCAACAAGCCAGTCAAGATGTGACTGCTCACCATCAGAAAATTGCACATTAACATGCTCTTCACATGATGACACTTCTTTGACTTCTTTTCCCCATTCGACTTTTACACCAAGGCTCTCAAGTGCTGCATTGAGAACTGCCTCTGTCTTATTTTGAGGAATGAACAGACCGTGTGGAAATCGTCCAGCATTCGTACCAAAGTCAATCTCTTGAAGAACACCGCCATTGGCCTCAAATTGAATTCCGTGCACCGGTCTTCCGTGGGCAGTAAATCGTTCGACAGGAACAGACGAATGGAGGACCTCAAGTGATCGACGCCAGAGCACTGCTGCTTTCGATAACTGCGAGGGCTCTGATGCCGCATCAACAATGCGAACATCAATACCACGACGTACAAGTTCTATCGCAGTAACAAGACCAGTAGGCCCAGCGCCACACACAAGCACAGACATTGAGGTCTCCGTAAACCAATCCCAAACGCGAGCAGCTACGACAATCATAGGAGAACTACATACTGCTGGCGATACACTCAGATTTATCCTACCTGAAACTACTGACCTACCTGAAA
>JABAAH010000083.1 GCA_014238855.1 Planctomycetota bacterium | reverse complement strand
CTGAGCTTCGTGAGCCTGAGCTTCGTGAGCCTGAGCTTCGTGAGCCTGAGCTTCGCGATTTGCTGTAAGGAAAAAATGAAAGGAGTCCGCGAGAGCAAGCCAACTCGCCTCAATAACGTTTTCGCTCACACCTACTGTTCCCCAGACACGTTCTCCATCAGTACTCTGGATTGAGACACGAACCCGTGCCGCGGTACCTTCTTGTGCATTGATCACCCGTACCTTGTAATCCAATAGGTGCATCGTTTTTAGGTGCGGGAAAATTGAAGCCAGGGCCTTCCGGAGTGCTGCGTCGAGAGCATTTACTGGCCCATCGCCCTCGGCAACCTCATGGCGGATAGCATCTCCAACTGCTACTTTCACGGTTGCTTCTGTTCGCACGGTGCCCTTAATGTTATCCGAGCTCTCAACGTCGACGTTATAGGTCACCTTTTCAAATCGTGGATGATATGTACCAGCACATCGGTCTACTAACAGGTCAAAAGATGCATTCGCTGCTTCAAATTGCCATCCCTCGTTTTCGAGGCGACATATTTCCTCAAGAACCTTATCAAGCAACTGTCGATCATTCCTGACATCGGGTCGGCTTATCATCGCGGCGATGTTTGATCTTCCGGACAGTTCACTAACGAGTACACGTCGTGAGTTCCCCACGAGTTCAGGACTAATGTGTTCGTATGATCTGGTTGATTTTGCTATGGCGTGGACATGCATCCCCCCTTTGTGAGCGAATGCACTTGCTCCAACAAATGGTTGGCCGGGACGATACGACATGTTTGCGGTTTCGTAGACGAATCTTGATAACTCGGTGAGGTGCTTGACACCACTGGCAGTGCCATGACCATGAGCGAGAACTTTGAATTCTGGCAACTTCAGTGCCAGATTTGCAACGACAGAAATAATATCGGCATTTCCACATCGTTCGCCGATGCCGTTGATAGTGCCTTGGGCTTGCATGCACCCGGCGTTAATTGCGTTGAGCGTGTTCGCAACAGCGACGTCGCAGTCATTGTGGCAGTGAATGCCTAGTGGCACGTCTACCGAATTACTGACGTCAGTAACAATTGATGCAATTTCTGTTGGGAGTGTGCCGCCATTGGTGTCACAGAGAATAAGACGTGTGGCACCCCCTTTGATTGCCGCCATGAGTGTTTGTAACGAATAGGCAGCGTTCAGTTTCCATCCGTCAAAGAAGTGCTCTGCATCATAGAAAACATCTCGGGATTCAGAGGTGAGGTAGCGGACAGTATCACCTATCATCTCAATGTTCTCATCGAGGCTAACCCCCAGGACTGTCTCGACATGAAACGCTGACGTTTTACCGACAATAGTTATGATCGGAGTGTTTGACTCGAGCAGCGCTTTCATTCCAGGGTCTGTGTGTGCCTCAACACCTCGACGGCGGGTCATGCCAAAAGCGCAGAGTTTTGCGTGCTGAAGTTTTATGTTGGAGGCTCGCTCAAAAAATTGGGCGTCCTTGGGGTTTGAGAGAGGGTAGCCGCCTTCGATATAGTCAACGCCTGCTTCATCCAGACGAGTAGCGACGGCAAGTTTATCTTCAAGAGAAAAGTTTACGCCTTCCCCTTGCGAGCCATCTCGAAGCGTTGTGTCATAAATCTCAATTGTTCGCATTGTTGATAAATCCTGTCAGGCGGCATCTCACCTCAAGAATACCCTCGGTTGGCTACCAGTCGATAGCCTTCAGGCTCTTGGTATTCATTTTTTAGGGATGTTGTCTCTCACAACCATCTCACGTTTGATAGCAGGTCAAAAATATTTTATTGCTAAGACACCGCCAAAGATCAGAATCGCTCCCATCGTTCGGCCTAAAGTAAGCGGATGCTGCTGGATATGCATGAGCCCGAAGTGATCAATTGCAAGCGAGCAAGTAAGCTGGCCTGCGATGACAGCCGCTAGGAAAGTTGCTGTGCCAAGTCTAGGTACGAGGAGAGTGCCGGAGAGTACAAAGGCAGCTCCGAGCGGACCACCGATCCAGTTCCACCAAGGGGCTGTACGAATAAGCCCAAGAGAAGGAAAAGGTGGCCGTGTGCTAACTATGAACAGTATCGCACAGATCATTGTGCCCGTGATCGAGAAAAAAGCTGCATACCACGCACTGCCAAGTGTTTCCCGAAGAGAGCCATTTGCGGCTGCTTGGATCGCAATCAACATGCCAGCTGTAGCCGCAATACCGATAAAAAACCATTGCATGAAATGAGGCCTCTCACTAGACGGTGTCAGGTCCGAAGGCTGTCTCCGAAAAGTTCGTATCACGGTACGAGTGTGAACCCGAAGGTATATAGCAATTACTCCGTATCGTCATCTTCATCTTCCTCTTCATAAACATATTCATATTCTTCATCATCCTCCGGATCATCCTCTTCGATCTCCTCGGTGGTGTCATCCACTTGTTCCTCCTCGGAGGCTTCTTCTTCTTCTTCCTCGTACTCGACATCGTCCGTGATCTCATCGTCATCGGCGATGGGGTCCGTGTTCTGAATTGGCTCAGTGACTTTCTCAGCTGCGTGTGGATTAATTTTTAATCGGCGCGGTGGCGGGTCTGGTGGCAGTGGATCCTCACCCTGAGCCGCCGCCCATTCATCCGTTGTCATCAGAACTTCACGGGCCTGACTGCCCGCATATTGGCCAACAATGCCATCCTCTGCCATAAAGTCAATCATTCTAGCTCCGCGACCATAGCCTACGCCTAGAGACCGCTGGAGGAGCGAAACGCTTCCACGTCCCTCTCGGATAACAACTTCGACTGCCGCCTCATACAATTCGTCTCTATCTTTTGCTGGCGCACGCTTTGTCGCGGCGTCCCCATTTGGGGCTGGTTGTAGATTGACAAGTTCCTTGGCGTATTGAGGTTCACTTGTGCCAACTGTTGCCATGACTCGTCCAATCTCGTCATCACTGACAAATACTCCCTGCCCACGAAGGGTAAGGCTTGTTCCTGGTGACAGGAAGAGCATGTCACCGTTGCCAAGCAGACGCTCAGCACCACATTCATCGAGCACGACACGACTATCAGTACGACTCGCAACCTGAAAAGCAATCCGTGCTGGCAAATTACTCTTGATGAGGCCCGTGATAACATCCACGGTTGGCTTTTGAGTGGCAAGAATAAGATGGATACCAACAGCTCGGCTCTTTTGTGCTAAGCGAATAATGTACTGCTCAATTTCTTTTCCTGCAGTCATCATCATGTCAGCAATTTCATCTGCAATCATGACAATATATGGCATGGTTGTTGGTATGGAATTAGCTTCTTCATCCGTTTCAGGCTGAAGTCGTTTGAGTAGTTCTTCTCTCCCAAGAGTATTGTATTGAGAAAGGTGTCGCACGCCGGCACGTGCCAGAAGCGTATAGCGTTGTTCCATCTTGTCGACGGCCCAGGCTAGAATTGCTTCCGCCTTCTTCATGTCTGTGACGACCGGATGCATGAGATGGGGGAGTGATTTATATGGAGTGAGCTCTACCATTTTAGGATCGATCATGAGCATGCGTACTTCATCTGGTCGTCGAGTCATCAGCATCGATACGATAATCGAGTTGAGGCAGACACTCTTTCCGGTTCCAGTTCGGCCTGCAATGAGTAGATGGGGCATCGAAGCAAGGTCAACGACCATGGGATTTCCAGCAACATCCTTCCCAAGGTAGATTGGGATTTTCATTGCCCGACTCTTGGCATTTGTTTCCTCCATGACTTCGCGAAGGCGAACCATCTGCCTATCGGTATTCGGAACTTCTACACCAACTGAGTTTTTGCCTGGTATTGGTGCCACAATACGAACACTTGGTACACGCAGTGCAATGGCAAGGTCGTCAGCTAGATTCGTGATCTTGGCCAGTCGCAATCCAGCCTCAAGTTCAATTTCGTACTGTGAGATGACTGGTCCGGTTTCGACTTCAACAACCCGGACTTTGAAACCAAAGTTAGTAAAAGTTTTCTCAAGAATCTTTGCACGTTTACGAACTTCAGCTTCCTGCTCATCGAGTTCCATTTCTTCGGGCGGAAGTAAGAGTTCGACAGAAGGCAGTTCGTAGTTGCCTTCTGGATCGGGTGAAATTTCAAGCTCAAGTTGGCGTGTTGGTCGTGATTGCCTGTTTTTGATGGGAACAAGTCCGGTTGTTGGAGCTATGTTCTCCTCCTCAACTTCCTCCTCTTCAACTTCCTCTTCTTCATATTCTTCCTCTTCGTATTCTTCTTCAGCACATACAACAGGTGTGGGTTTTCTTCCACGAACCTTTATGGCGATATCACCGTCGTCTTGTTCTTCAGAATCTTTGGTGTCGGGTGTCACACTTCGACGACGTTGCCACCATTCGGGTTCAGAAACTTGTTTAGTTGAACTGTCACTGAGAACGCCGACCCGTAGAAGAGTGTATTGGAGAAATCGGATAATTCGTTCGCCGAGATGTGTCAACAGTCCTACTGAGAAGCGAAGTACGCGCACCACAAGGCGATCGGCAGTGAGAAAAAGTCCGACTCCAAGAACTGTAAGAGCTGCAAGGGCAGCACCAGCGCTTGCGAGGTGACGAGTTGCCATATCAGCGACGAGCGTACCACCAAGACCACCAGGGCCCCATAGAGGCCGGGGAATAAAAGAGGGCATGAACAGGGTGCACAGCATTGCGAGGCTCAGGATAGAAAGCACTGCACCGCTGGCCCGCCAAGGCAGGTCGGTATAGCGTTGATTACGGAAGAGACCAATGGCAAGCCCCGCAAGAAAGGCAACCCCCAACCAGCCTGCAACACCGGTGGATTGGTATATGAGTGTCGACACGGAGGCACCAAGATTCCCGCACAAATTCACAGGCTCAATGCGTGGTGGAAATCCGCGACTGGCTGGCGGATCAGCTGGGTCAAAACTGATAAGCGCTACAGAGACGAACATCACAATGGGAACAAGCACGATAGCGAAAAGCTGCCGCAGTTTGCTAATGCCGACACGATGTGGGACATCAGGGTCGATTATGTAGTCACCGCTCGCAAGACGCTGGGCGACCCCACCTGCAATTTGCTGGTTGGCACTAGCCATTCGTATAATTCCTGTGTGTTGAAAGAACTTCTTCCATCAACTCTACCTGCCGGATAAATTACAGGTCGTCCGATCGGCCGCTTTCCAGACAAAACAGAAGCAACGGTCGCGCCGACTGTACCGAATGGGTAAGGTCTGGTGCTCGCGGTCTACTGTATGCCTAAACGTATGCCCAAAAACCAGTCGGACTCAAACGTTGTGAATACTCTCTTTTTTGGCATTATGGCCGGCCTGACGGCTGCATTCTTTAGTTCTGTATCGTATCTAGTCGCCCGGCATCATGGCACCCGCGAAAAGCATACGAGCAGGCGACTTCTGATTTTTGCTCATGCGATTATGAGCATCATGTGCGCACTTGTAGTGTTGTCAATTTACTTGACAGATGAAAATATGCTCGGCATCTGGCGGTGGAGCATCTGGTATCCATGCTTAAAATCAACAGCGACATACTTTGTCGGAACGTCTGTCGTATTCCGAGTGCTCAAAACATCGGATGCTTCGAGAATATCACCACTTTTGAGTCTGAAGATTATTGCTTTAGCATGTATCGTCTCCTTTATCTATGGAATACCTTTGGGTTACGCTCAGTGGTTCGCAGTATTTCTTTGTGCGGCTGCCGCTATTCTTCTTCAACGAGGTGGCTCAGGATTGCCAGCACGATCACTTGTCCTTTTGTCTTGTGGCTGTATCTGTTTCGCAACGTCAGATCTCGGAATTGTTGAGATGATAGATGCACTCCAACAGAGTCTGTTGCTGAATCGCTTCTCATCAGGCTGCCTTGCACTACTACTCACCTATATCCTTGGAGGAATAATAGTAATGCCATTTGTGATTCTGGAGTACGCTTCGCAGCCGGCACCCACAAGGGCAGATTGGATGGCCGCGGTTCAATACTCTTCTGCCTGGCTTTTGGCCATGTTCGGTCTTTACGCATGCATTGGCTGTGTTGGCGTAATATTGAGCACGATTTTGCAATCAACGCGGGGCATCATGTCTGTGATTCTAGGTACAGTATTAGCGAGACATGGGTGGGACAAACTGGAAAGCAATGTCGATCACAGTGTTTTGTTGAAGCGACTGCTGGCTGCAGTATTCATGACGATTGCAATTTCAATTTATGTCATAGCGAATAGAATTGACTGATTAATTTATGGTAGTAGGGTTTTCTTCCTAACTGCCATGGGGAATAATAAAGTCGATCAGGCTTTGGCAAAGGATTTTTAGAAAGAGTCATTCTTTCATTGAGGAGGATAGATCATGACAAACTATCACATAATGCGTCGGGTGCGGATTCCTGCATGGGGTGGCATGCCCGGCTTTACGCTCATTGAACTGTTAGTAGTGATTGCCATTATTGGAGTACTCGTAGGGCTGCTTCTTCCTGCCGTGCAGTCAGCTCGTGAAAGTGGGCGAAGAATTGCTTGTGTGAATAATCTTCATCAGGTGGGCGTCGCTCTCCATCTTTATGAGAATGCACTCAGTGAATTTCCTGTGGGATGGTTGCCAGGAGGGTCACGCCAAGCCGAGTGGGGATGGCCAGCAAAAATTCTCCCAATGCTTGAACAAGCTGTCTTATACGACTCGTTAAATGTGTCGAACCAGACGCTACGTGATGCCATCGGTGACGTCTCGACTCGTCCCTTGCTCACAACATCCATAGGGTTGTTCCGCTGCCCAAGTGACATCACACCGCCAACACTGCCTGGCGGCAGTAACGACGGCCCTCAATACAACCGCCTTTTCGACTGCGACAACTGCCCAAGTGAATTCGAGCCGGCCACTTCAAACTATGTTGGTAATGCTGGGCTGAATGATCCCATGCCCGTGATTGGGTCAAATGGCAATGGGATTTTTTGGTCAGAGACTGCTGTGCGTATGAGCGACATTACTGACGGCCTTACGAAAACATTTGCTATTGGCGAGAGGCACGACCGATGTCGGTCTGGAACTTGGATAGGTGTTCGTAATCCGCCTGGCCCGGACATGTGGGGCAGTTACTGGGTCCGTGGGAGGGTGAGCATCAAACTCAATGATCCACGACCAATAAATCCGACAAATTCATGCACGGAAGGATTCAGTAGTGCACATCCAGGAGGAGGTAACTTTCTCTACTGTGACGGTAGTGTTCAATCCTTAAATGACGATATATCTTTTTCGAATGGTGGCGCAACCTTTAATAACAGCAATCCAACCTATAGTGCGGCACAGCTAGGGGTGTACCAACGCCTTGGCATTCGAGATGACGGAGTTCCTATGGTAGCGCCGTAGACATTGCACACTTTTCGCAAGGGTAATTACATCACGTGGCAAATGATTTCGGAGAACTTGTTGTAATAGTTGAAG
>JABAAH010000082.1 GCA_014238855.1 Planctomycetota bacterium | reverse complement strand
TTCCAAGCATTTCTGGAGGCAACACCAGGTGACAAGCCTTTTTGTTTTTGGCTTGGAACGAAGGAGCCGCATCGAGGGTATGGCTTGGACAATTGGAAACTTGATGGCCGAGATCTCGCTGATGTCGTTGTTCCTGAATACTATCCCGACAATGAAACTATCCGAGGAGATCTTGCCGACTATGCCATCGAAGTGGAGTGGTACGACAAGCATATTGTGCAGGCGCTCAAGCATCTTGAAGATCACGGCCAGCTTGAAAATACGCTGATTATTGCAACGTCCGACCATGGCATGCCGTTCCCTCGAGTCAAAGGCCAGATATACGACGATGGGTTTCATATTCCGTTTGCTGTTCGTTGGGGTAATCGGATCAAGCCTGGTCGTACGGTAACCGACTTCGTTACCTTTCCAGATCTTGCACCAACATTGTTGGAAGTCACCGGGGTGCCGCTGGATGATCAGATGACAGGGAGAAGTTTTTTGCCGCAATTGCTTTCGAATGGTTCTGGAAGAATTGATCTGAAGCGAGATCACACTCTTTTAGGGAAGGAGCGACACGATATCGGTCGGACCGATGGCGAACTCCTCTCGGTAGCATATCCATCACGAGCCCTGCGTAATGATCAGTACTTATACATTCGCAACTTTGAGTCGCATCGCTGGCCGGTAGGAAATCCAGAGTATGGACTCCTGAATTGTGATGACTCACCGACAAAAAAATTCTTGACAAACCGGGCTCATGATCCTGCTGAGAAAAAATGGTACGACATGAGTTTTGGTAAGCGGCCTAAAGAGCAGTTGTTTGATATGCAGAATGACCCTGACTGCGTTGAAGATTTGGCTAGTGATCCAGCACTTGCAGAAACTGTAAACAAGCTATGGCTGCAATTAAAGACAGAGCTGAAAGCTCAAGGTGATCCGAGAGTTTTGGGTGAAGGTGAGATTTTTGATTACTATCCAAATTGCAGAATCGATCGGCAGCAGAAACTGTATGGCAAGCCAGACTATGACCCTGTGCAGATGTTCCAAGAAAAGTTTGGGAATCAATCTCCTGATTAGATGGAGGCTTTGAGTTATGGACGGCTTCGTGGTTATCCTCGGGTTTCTGATGTGCTCGAAGACGAGGTCGTGCCTGCTGTCTTTTGCAACACGATAGAGAAGCCAGCATGCACGCGTAACCAATACGAGAACTGGATGATTTCTCCCATTAGGCTGCCAGCATGCGATCGATAACGATGTGACCAAAAAGTAATTTTCAGGCCATTCACCTAGCGAATTCGAATGAAATCAGGGCTCTCCCAAAAAGAGTAATAGCAGATGCATTGGAAAACGAATGCATGGCTCGCCTGTCTCCATTATTGATGAGAGTTGTCTCACGTGGTACGTAATGAAGTGTGCTTGAATACATTAGTTATAAAGACGTGTTGCGTTTTTTTTTGAATGGTGAAAACTGTGAAGGCAGCCGAAATGACATTAATTCATTCCTTGTTTTATTTTCTGTCTTCGTTGGGACTGGTGATCGCATGTCAGGCGGCGTCTGCCGATAATCAAACCAAAAATATTGTGCTGATTCTTGCAGATGATTTAGGCTGGGCCGACACGACGCTTTATGGAAAAACGTCATTCTATGAGACGCCAAATATTGAACGGCTCGCTGCACGCGGCATGACGTTCTCAAATGCGTACGCCAGTCCGATATGTTCCCCAACGCGTGCCAGCATCATGACTGGTCAGAATCCTGCGCGTCATGGAATGACCGCGCCTGCGGCTCACCTTGCTGATGAACGTTTCGAGGCGACAGTCAGTGAGCGAGGGGTGCCAGATCAGAAATGTACAAACGTCAAAAGCGCAACACGTCTTGACCCAGATCTTCCAACACTTGGGAAGGTCTTGCACAACGCAGGATATGCAACCGCACATTTTGGAAAATGGCATCTTGGCCGCGAGCCGTACTCCCCGCTTGAGTCTGGCTTTGATGTTGATCTTCCGCATTGGTGGGGCCCAGGACCGAAATCAAGCTACCTTGCCCCATGGGGATATGCCAATCCACAGTTTAAAGAAGGTCAGCCGGGTGAACACATCGAAGATCGTATGGCGACAGAAGCGGTTGCTTGGCTCAAACAAAGAGACCGTACAAAGCCATTCTTTTTGAATTATTGGCAGTTTTCAGTCCATGCTCCTTTCGGCGCAAAGCCCGAACTCATTGAGCACTATCGCAACAAACTCGGTGCCTCTGTAGATGGTCTTGCAAAACCGGAGGTCAGAGAGAGATTACTTTCCTCACACGAGCCATTCATGGGGCTTCCGCAACAGTCGCCAACGTATGCTGCGATGGTTCATTCGCTTGACGATGCCGTTGGAAGCCTGCTTGATGCTCTCGATGCCGAAGGCATTACGGATGAAACAGTCATTATTTTTTATTCAGATAACGGTGGGAATATTCATTGTGGTCTTGAGGAAACTGCTGCGTCGGGTGAAAAGTACATTACGCCAGTTACGAGCAATCACCCGCTTCGCGGAGGCAAGGGTGGAATTCATGAGGGTGGCGTTCGTGTTCCAGCGATTGTGGTCTGGCCAGGTGTCACCTCGCCCGGTTCACGGAATAAGACGCGTATTCAAGCCATTGACCTCTATCCGACAGTGCTGCACATGCTTGGTGTGGAATCACTCAAGACGGCAGTGATTGATGGTGTCAATTTTATTGAGGCTCTCCGTGGTGCAGAAGTTGAGCGGACGCCGATGTTTACGTACGTCCCGAGTCACGGGAATACGCCTCATTGGCTTCCACCATCCATGTCTGTTCACGTTGGCGACTGGAAGCTTATCCGTACCTTCTATTACGGTGAGGATAACGCACATGAGTACCGGCTTTATAATCTGCAGGGCGATATTGGTGAGAGCCATAATCTCGCTGCAGTACACCCAGGAAAAGTTCAAGAGCTCGATGGCTTGATCGATGCCTACATCAAGGAGGTTGATGTTGTTCTGCCGGCAGTGAATCCAAATTTTGATCCAGGAGTATTTCACCCAGAGAAGATTGGCGTGCAGGCAGGTGGATTAAAGATGCCACCAGCTTCTAAGGCATCATTGAAGAAAACGACTGGTAGTTCGACCGATCAGCAGGCACCGCGAAAGGAAATACTTGGTTGGGTCGCGAAGAATGCGAAGACATCAATCAAGGACGGTGCTTTGAAAGTTGTCTCGATAGGGAAGAATTCGTTTGTTGCCAGCGCGAAGATACCTGCCCGTGGGCCCGGCGTGCTTCGGTTTCGCATGCGGAGCCAAAAAAACGGTAAGGGGCAAATTCAGTGGCGGGCAAAGGGACAATCATCGTTCCCCGAGTCCGGTCAGGTATATCCATTTTCAGTAGAGGGTGCAGTATGGCAGGAGCACGAAGTAGGAATCGAAGAAAAGGACGGTATTGTTCATCTCAGGCTCTTTGTGCCACAGCAAAAACAATCTGTTGAGATTGATTGGATTGAAATCAGCTGGCAGGATGATGATGAAATAAAAAGTCAGCGGTGGGATTTTTAGTTTCGAATAGTGAGCACGAGAATGATTGTTTTGTGAAAGGATTTAGGGGGCAGAAATGACACGTTTCATCGCGGCGGCACTATGCATTGTTTCTTCGTTGTCGTCCGTTCAGGCCGAGAGTGACACGTCGCAACGTCCCGATATTGTTTTCATCATAGTGGATGATCTCAATGATTGGATTGGCTGTCTTGGTGGCCACCCTGACGCAAAGAGTCCCAATATCGATGCGCTTGCTGAGGGTGGAATGTTGTTTTCGCAGGCCTACTGCAATGCGCCTCAGTGCCGGCCTTCTCGAACGAGCCTTCTGTACGGCACGTATCCTTTCAATACAGGAACCTATTTCAACGCCAAGTATTCCGATGAAACGAGGTCAATAAATCCGACACTCCAACAGTTTTTTATGCGTCACGGGTATCGTGTTGCGAGTGGTGGGAAAGTTTTTCATGGCAATCCTGGTAACGATGGTGACGCGCTTCTTAAAAAGCCAAAAGATCCAAAGCCGCCAGCTGGGAAAGATAGGTTTGGCGGCACCAATCCACCGTCTGACGGTTACGCACTTGATGTGACTGATGAGGAAATGGGGGACTATAAGGTTGCGCAGTGGGCGAATGAGCAATGGAAGACAGTGACTGAGAAACCACTCTTTATGTCTGTCGGTTTCTACAGGCCTCATCGACCGCTTCAAGTACCGAAGCCATGGTTTGAGGACTTTCCGGTTGAAACAATCAGGCGTCCGGCAGAGCCAGCAGGCAAGAATGATTGGGATGACCTGTCAGACTTCGCCAAAAAAATTGCCCGAAGTCATGCCCATAAGGCACTACACAAAGGCTTGAGTGATCATGAATCCATTGTGAAAAATGAACAGTGGGATAAAACGATTCAGGCGTATCACGCATCTGTTGCGTTTGTTGATAAGCAGATCGGTTTATTCCTCGAGGGGTTGAAGAAGAATCCTCGGGGCCGAAATACATATGTCATGCTGGTGAGTGATCATGGCTGGCACCTTGGTGAGAAAAAACATTGGTGCAAAGGAGCAATCTGGGAACATACGACACATGTTCCATTTATTGTGAGCGGTCCGGGGATTGAAGCAGGGACGAGATGTCTCCAGCCGGCCAGTTTAATTGATGTCTATCCATCGCTTGTGGATCTCTCAGGTATTGAAGTACCAGAGTGGCTTGATGGAAAATCAGTGAAGCCACAATTGGATAACCCTGATCAAGCACGAGGGCCCGCCATTACGTCATACGGGAGCGGAAATACATCGGTCCGAACGAAGCGCTGGCGTTACATTCTATATGAGGATGGCTCGGAAGAACTGTATGACCATCAGATTGATCCAAATGAATGGACAAATCTGGCTGATCGAAAAGAATTTACAGAAATCAAAAACAGCCTTGCTGAGGCGATTCCTGCAAAGCAGCACCCAGGCCTGATGGCTCAGGATTGGTTCGATCGGTTTCAGTCATCTTCTGCTGAGAGTGTGGGCCGGAAAAGACGGTCAAAAAGTAACAAGGCAGGGGCGTCCGCTTCAGGAAAGTAAGGTTCAGTGCGAAATAATTTTTATCTTCCTGCAGCGAGTGTCTTCATTTGGATGCTTGCAGTGCCGTCTGTGTCGTGTGGGCAACAGAGTGCCATTCATGAGCAGTTCAGTGCGGAAAGTCTGGCTTCTTCTTTTCTGACAGACATCCCAAATGAAAATACGGAAGTCCGCGACGGCGTTCTGTGGACGAGAGGTGAGAGTGGCGGCAAATATCCGCCCCTCGTGTATCTGGGTGTCGGCGGCAAAGACCTCACCATTTCATTTCGGTACCGGCATCTTGAGCAAGGCGGCATGGTCTGGTTTTTCGTGGATGGAGATGATGGGTATGGGAGTGTTGACCATATGTTGCGAGTCAAGTTGATGCGAACAGGCATTCAGCTTCAGATCGATTCGCATTCACTTGATCCGAACCATCCGGATCGTCAGAACAACAGTCGTCCAGCAGATAAGGTAAGCGGAGCCTATCGTCTGAATATGAAGTACCCGCGGAAAAGCATTGATCTCACGAAGAATATGTGGCACGACGTCAGGGTTCAGTTTTCTGGTGAAACTGTCACCATCAATCTGGATGAGAAGAAGTGGAAGAAAACACTGAGGCATGCATGTTTTGATCAGGAAAAACAAAAAGTTTTATGGATGCAGAACGGTGGGGAAAAGGGAGTTGAACTTGATGATATCCATGTGACTCAAACTATTGTGGAGGATAAACCGCTGGGATTATCACCACTCGATGCAGAATCATAAGCAGTAGCCGGTAAACACAGGAATGATTTTTTAGTCATCTCGGAACAGAGAACAATAGGGATCATCATGAAGAAACTGATCAGTCTTGTAAGAAAATTGAACATGGCACTCGTTACTCTTACACTGTGTGTTCCTGCGGCCGTTTCAGTTGCGAGTGAAAAACCAAACGTGTTGCTCATTCTTGCAGACGATCTTGGATATGGTGATGTAGGGTGCTATGGATGTCCAGATACCAAGACCCCTCACATGGATAAGCTTGCACGTGACGGGGTTCGCTGCACTGACGGGTACGCAGCTTTTCCGGTCTGTTCGCCGTCGCGAGCGGCTCTTCTTACAGGCCGGTATCCAGCAAGATTTGGCCCAACATATGAGGACTATTTTGGTGGCGGTGTTCCGGAGCTCGATCCAGTCAAGCACCTGACAATTGGCCAGATGATGAAAGACGCAGGCTATGAAACGGCATGCTTTGGGAAGTGGAATGTGTCGAACCTGAACCGTCGTCGGGCGAATGACTTCGGCTTTGACCATTGGGTTGGTCTTCATCTTAATCACGACTATTACACGCATAAGTTAGTGCGAACTGGAGAGCATGATCTCTACAAGGATGGTGAGCCTTTCGATCGTGAAGGTGTCTGGTCAGACACGATTTTTGCCGATGAAGCGATCCATTTCATTGAGAATCGGAAGGAAAAGCCATTTTTTATCTACCTGGCGTTTCAGGCACCGCACAGTCCGTATCAGGATCCTGACAAGTTGATGGATCCACCCGGGAGCAAGGAACGTAAGACACTCATCAAGATGGTTGAAAGACTTGACTTAGAGATTGGGCGGGTTCTTGGTGCACTTGATAAGGAAAACATTTCTGACGATACACTGGTCATTCTGACGAGTGACAATGGTGGTGCGCAGGGTGTTTCGCGAAATTTTCCGTTGAGTGGTGCAAAGCAAAGTTTGCTAGAAGGTGGTGTCCGAGTACCACTGATTTTTCGTTGGCCGGGCGTGCTTCCGGCAAGTGAGGAGTCTGCGGTACCAATTTCGGCGATGGACCTTACCGCGACGATTGCAGCTGCCGGTGGCGTGAGTCCACCTGATGATAAGGCATTTGATGGAATTGATATGGTGCCGTCGCTTCTCGGAGAGGCGCATGTTTCTGAAACGAGACCCCTCTTCTTTCGGCGGCGAGATATTAAGTTCCGCCAAAACCTAAATAGTATTCGTCAGTCTGCTGTTCGGCAGGGAGCGTGGAAATATCTCCGCAGCTATAAGAAAAATAATGAAAAGTACACGGCAACATTGTTTGATTTAGACAACGATATTGCTGAGCAGAATGATATTTCTCAAACCAGTCCGGAGCGATTCCAGGAAATGAGCGATCTCTTAGAAAATTGGGAGTCTAAGGTTGCCAAGACGGCTCGACCGTTTCCTAGTGTTTCAGGAAAATCGAAATAGTCGAAAGAGAGAAGATTTGTATACTGCGGTTTAGTGTTGTAATAGGCATGCTTGTTGCTTGTGGGTCCAATGTTCTTGCGGATCTTGAAGTAGTGTGTCCGTCTGAAAAACAAACTCTGTTGCTGCGAGGTTCGGCAGAGGTGAGCCGTGGTGTTCGTACAGTTACGGGTTCAGTTGATGCAACTGGTCATGGCCCTATTACCTATTACACCGTTCCGTTTCGGAAGGGAATATTTTCTCTTTCGTGGAAGGCAAGTGATTCAAGGGCGCTAGACCTAGGTTAATTTCTTCTTTTTTTATTTTACAGCACTTTCTCAATATGTTCTAATCTTTGGCTTA
>JABAAH010000081.1 GCA_014238855.1 Planctomycetota bacterium | reverse complement strand
GTCTTGTTCATTACATTAATGGCCAACCGGTTGGATTCAGTGGTGGCCAAAATATGGGTAGACCACTTCCAAAACTGCGAATTGGCCGTGCTGATCTCGGCAACTGGACGGACCCGATCTGGGCCAAGTCAATCCGTTCTTTGAATGGTCGGATCGATGAATTCGCAATCTATTCCGCCGCACTCGCTCCAGACGAGATTCTTACGATCTACGAGGACGGCCGGCTATGAATACGAATTCATATTACGTCTGGAATGATGACACGTGGGGCATCACTCCGTTGACCTTACTGGCTTTCACGCTTTCCCTTGTCCTCGGCACGAAAAGTCTGTTCGCACAGTCAGCCGTTTCCGGCAGCGACAGATTACCGATCGAAGTGATTAGCGGGGAATCTCCGTTTGTAGAAAACGCGCAATGGCAACAACTCAGCAGTGGACACGCTGGCTGCGAAGGAGCGCAATGGGAGATCCGAAATGACATACTGACGCTGATGTACGCCGCCCACCACGATCAGCTGGCGCACCGCTGGACTGAGGCGAGTGGACTGACGGTCTGGCGAGATGACTCTCCAGCGGCAACCTCGTTTAGGCCTGACGGTAAAGGCGGCTACTACGTTGTCGAGCAAACGACGAGACAACTCGCTCGCTGGGATGCGAACGGAAAGCGAGTCGCAATTCTGGCGGATCGCTTCGATGGCAAACGCCTCAATCGTCCCAACGATTGTGTTGTCCATTCAGATGGCAGTGTCTGGTTCACTGATCCTAACTTTCTTTTCAGGGTGCGCCCCAACGAATTGCAGGAACTCGATGGTCAGTTTGTCTTTCGATTCGATCCCAAAGACAGTTCGCTTCGCAAGGTCGTGAGTGGATTGAGACTGCCCAACGGGATCGCGTTTTCGCCAGACGAAAAGTGGTTGTTCGTGACCGACAGCGCAAGCAACAACCTTTATCGATGGCCGATCAAAAGCGACAAAGCGCTAGGTAAGCGAGAAGTCTTTACCACGTTCGATGGGGTAGGGAACGATGGAATGGCGTTTGATCCAAAAGGCCGGCTTTGGTGCTGTACGAAAGGCGGTGTTGTCATCTTGAGTCCGTCTGCCAAAACGCTTGCTGTCATCAAAATGCCCAACAAGCCGACGTCGATTGCATTCGCACCTACACCATCGCGTATGGTTTGTATAACAACCCGTGATGCGTGCTATGTCACTGAACTGGCTTCGGCTGAATCTTCATCACCAGCATCGGTAGGCATGGCCTTCGCCGAAAAAAACGAGACGTCCGAGCAATTATTCGTGCGACGCATCGCACCGCTTCTGCGTGAGAAATGTCTTGCCTGTCACGGTGATGATGTGGAGGCAAGAGAAGGTGGTCTTGATCTTCGTTCGCTGCAGACGGTTGCTGGGGGTGGTGGCAGCGAAGAGCCAGGCGTTGTTCCAATGCATCCTGAGCGCAGTTCGGTCTACCTTGCAGCCACTCGCAGCGATGATGCTTTTTCGGCTATGCCTCCGAAAGAATCAGAGAGCCTGGCTGAGGAAGAGGTTCGCTGGCTGCATGACTGGATTGCAACGGGGGCTGTATGGCCAACAGAGAAAGATCAGACTGCAATTCGTGCCAAACACGAAGCTGAATGGTCACAAGAAGATGGAGTCCGTGTCCGAACGTCTGGCGGACTCTCCGATAGTTGGACCAATCGAAATTATGATCCTGAAGGTCTTTGGGCGTATCAGCCACTTCTAAAATCTGCTGTTCCCAGTTCGCACAACAATCCGATTGATGGTTTTCTTCAGGCGGCACTTCCGAAGGGTCTTCAAGTTGCGCCGCCTGCTTCTCGTCCCGACTTGATTCGCCGAGCAACGTTTGATCTCACTGGTTTACCGCCGACACCCGACGAAGTGAAAGCCTTCCTCAACGAAAAGCGTGAGGACAAGGAGGCATTTCAAGATGTTGTGGAGCGGTTGCTTGCTTCGCCACACTATGGTGAGCGAATGGCGCAGCACTGGCTTGATGTTGTGCGGTACGCAGATTCATCCGGGTTTGCCAATGATTTTGAACGCGGCAATGCGTGGCGATATCGTGACTATGTCATTCGGGCATTTCAGGGTGACAAGCCGTATGATCAATTTGTACGAGAGCAGATTGCTGGCGATGAAATTTCTCCCCACAACCCCGAGGGCCTCGTTGCTGTTGGGTTTCTACGACAGGGCCCGTGGGAGCTTACAAGCATGGAAGTTCCGAAGGTTGCTCGTCAGCGGTTCCTTGATGATGTCACAAATAGTGTCGGCGAGACATTTCTTGCACATTCACTTCAGTGTGCGAAGTGCCATGACCACAAATTCGATCCTGTTCCTACGCGTGACTACTACAGCATTCAAGCGATATTCAATACAACACAACTTGCTGAACGACAGGCAGATTTTCTGCCTCTTGAAAATCAAGATGGTTTTGAAGAGGAACGGTTTCTGGAAAAAATGGAGCAAGGGTACCGTGAGTCACTAGCGGCACTGGAGTCTGTTCTCCAGCACAATGCGCTTGCCTGGTTTGATGCACAGCTAGAAGAGGCTGGTCCTGGTCGAAAGCAGGTGATTCGTGATTCCAAATCAAAGTGGATGAAGGCGGTCTCAAAAGCAAAAAAGAATAAGAAGAGCATTGCGTTTCAAAAAATACGAAGTGGGTTGATGCAGCAGGGGATTGCTCAAAGTGACCTTCCTCCCGTTCGTGTTGGCTTTACACCTCGACAAAATGGCATGCAGCGTGTTGCCACAAAGGGTCTTCAGCGATTGAAATGGGAGTTTGATCGATACAAACCCTTCGCTCTTTCGGTCTACAGTGGTTCAACGCCAACGTACATAAAGGTGCTGGCACCTCTTCGTATGCCAAAAGGTCCTGCAAAGGGTTCAGTTGAGCAGATGTATATTCGTACGGATGGTGATCCGTTTGCCGAAGGTGATCCCGTGAAGCCGGGTGTGCTCAGTGTGCTCGAAGGCGAGGTTCCAGCTGTCATCCCGGAGACGCCTGATGGTCGTCGGAAAGCATTTGCTGAGTGGATTACGGATTCTAATAACCCGCTTGTGTCACGAGTCATGGTCAATCGAATTTGGCAATGGCATTTTGGAAAGGCTATTGCTGGGAATCCAAATAATTTTGGTTTGACAGGTGGATTTCCAACGCATCCAAAATTGCTTGATTACCTCGCGACAACATTCATGAAGAGTGGTTGGTCGGTAAAAGACATACATCGCAAGATCATGCTCTCGGAAGCATATCGCAGATCATCGACGCATCCAGATCCAGATACGTTTGCTGATCAAGATCCGGAAGGTCGTTCGTTCGCCGTGTTTGAGCCACGACGGCTTTCTGCTGAGGAAATGCGTGACTCGATGCTGGCGATTACAGGAGAGTTAAATTGTGATGTCGGTGGTGTGCCCTGTCGGCCGGAAATCAACGAGGAGGTCGCGCTTCAGCCGCGTCAGGTGATGGGAGCGTTCGCATCTGCATGGGTTCCAAACCCAAAGTCCGAGCAGCGTCATCGACGAAGTCTCTACATTTTGAAATTGCGAGGTGTGAAGCATCCTATGCTTGAGGTTTTTAATACGCCTGCACCAGACTTCTCGTGTGAACGACGTGAGTCATCAACAGTCACGCCACAGGCGTTAAATCTTTTCAACAGTAAGAATTCGTACGATCGAAGCCTCGCTCTGGCTCAACGCGCATGGGAGGAGAGTTCTGGTGAAACTGGAAATCGTGATCTGCGGGCGTTGCGACGCATTTATGAATTGGTGTTATGCCGTGAGCCTCAGCCAGAGGAGCTTGATCAGGCATTGCAAAGTTGGGGTTCTTTAGAAGCGAGTCTGCCTGCTGAGGCTCGGCCAGATTCAAAGGTGCCGCTTACGGCGTCACGTGAAGCAGTTGAGGAGCTTTCAGGTGAACGCTTCATGTACGATGAAGTTCTTTATGCAAATCAGGAGTTCGAATCTGATTTGCAACCGAATGATGTTGATCGTCATGTGCGGGCACTTGGTGACATCTGTCTTGTGTTTCTGAACACGAATGAATTTGTATACGTCTACTAAGGTTTTTTACTGATGCCACATATGAATCGTCGAGAAAGCATGTTCCGCATTGGTACCTCACTTGGAAGCGTGGCGTTTGCGTCGCTGCTTGCGGGTGATACGAGAGCAACTGAGGCAGTCGGTCCGCTGGCACCTAAACTGGTGCACATTCCTGCAAAGGCGAAGAACTGTATCTTTTTGACGATGACTGGCGGCCCGTCACATATCGATACGTTTGATCCAAAGCCTCGGCTTGAGAAGTTACATTTGCAGAAATTCACTCGAAGTGGTGAAACCAAGTCTGCGATGGAAAGTGGGAAGCGATACTACGTCCAAAGCCCCTTTTCATTTCATCAGCACGGTGACAGTGGCGCACCCATGGCTGACAATTGGCAGCATCTCGCTCGGGTGGCAGATGACCTGTGTTTCTTTCGTGGGTGTCAGGTTGATAGCGTGAATCATCCGACAGCGATGTACCAGATGAACTGCGGGAATCGTTTCGGCGGTGATCCGGCAGTCGGTGCCTGGGTGACCTATGGGCTTGGCAGTGAGAATGCAAATCTACCAGGGTACGTTGTCCTTCCAGAAGTGTCAGATCCGCAGGGTGGCACTCCGAACTGGGGGAATGGGTATCTACCAGCGTTCTATCAGGGAACACCACTGCGGCCGACGGGTTCACCGATTCTGAATTTAGCGCCGCCACCTGGTGTGACCGCGAGTCGGCAACGCAATAATCTTGACCTGCTCAAGGCAATGAATGAACGCCATGCTGCATTGCATCCTCAGCACGATGAACTCGCTGCACGGCTTGAGAGTTACGAACTCGCCTTCCGAATGCAGACGGAGATACCGGATGCGATTGACATGTCGGAAGAATCACAAAAGACACTCGATGCGTACGGTGTGGGGCAAGAAGAAACAGATGCATTCGGTAGAAAGTGTCTTCTCGCTCGAAAGCTCGTTGAAAAAGGTGTTCGTTTTGTTCAGCTTTATAACGGCGGGTGGGACAGTCATGACTATATCGAGCGAGCACATGGCAATCGTGTGCAAAGTGTTGACCAGCCAATTGCGGCGTTGATTGAAGATTTAAAGGCGAGGAACCTTCTTGATAGTACGCTTGTTGTTTGGTGTGGTGAGTTTGGGAGAACGCCAGACAATGGTGTTCGAGGAGGTGTGGCATACGGAAGAGATCACAACCCAAACGCTATGACCATCTGGCTGGCCGGCGGCGGCTGTAACGCCGGACACACAATCGGAGCCACCGATGAAATTGGCATGTCGGCCGTCGAAGAAGTCCATCACGTTCGCGACTTTCACGTAACGCTTCTACGACTCCTTGGACTGGATGACAATAAGTTGACCTACTACCACGCCGGACGCTTCAAACAGCTCAGCCAATTCGGCGGCAAGGTGATCGACAAGCTCATCGCATAAGCCGACATCTTACTTTCCAACACTCGAAAACTTATGATATCGCACACTCGACGTCGCTTTCTACAAGCCTGCAGTACATCTTCGATCGCTGCTCTCGCCACACCTACGGTAGCCGTTGACCGCTTCCAACGAGTGAACCCGCTAATCAAAGGCGTATCGCTGAGTGCGTATTCGCTCAAACGCCACATGCAGTGGTGGAAGGGTGATCGAACTGATGGGCTGCTCGATATTCTTGGGTTTCTGGACTATTGCGCTAGGCTCGGACTCGACGGTGCCGAGCTGACCTCGTACTTCTTTCCTTCACCACTGGTGGTCACGTACACCAATCAGGTGAAACGCCGCGCCCATTTGCTTGGGATTGATATCACCGGCGGAGCGATGGGCAATAACTTTGCGCATCCTCCGCAGAGTGATCTCGGGCGGAAAGAAATAGCCTACTTCCAATTCTGGATCGATCACTTTGCCGACCTGGGAGCCCCAGTCGTTCGCATTTTCGCCGGCCGCGGAAAGCTCCAGGCCGGAACGGAAGAACAAGTCATGGCCAATGTGATCGCCAATCTTGAGCAGGCCGTAGCTTACGCCGAGAAGCGTGGTGTGATGTTGGGGCTTGAGAATCATGACATCATGAAGAATATCGATAATTTGTTGCACGTGATCACTGCAATTGATTCACCATGGCTTGGTGTCACGTGGGACTCAGCAAATCTAACGGCTACACCGGATCCCTATGCTGAACTCGCAAGGATCGCTCCACATGCAGTGACTGCTCAGCTAAAGGTGATGACTCAGGTAAACGGCACACCATCACCGGCCGATTTCACTCGGATGCTGAAACTCCTGCACGATGCAAAGTACCGGGGTTATGTGGTTTTGGAATACGAAGAAAAGGAAGAGCCGTACGACGCCATTCCCAGCTTTGTCAAACAAGTCCGTAAAGCACTTTCTGATATGAACTGATCAAAAAAGAGGAACACTTCGAATGAAACAAGAGTATGGCCTAAAATATGTCAGCCGCCGCACATTCACCCACAACGGTGTCGCTGCAATGCTTGCAGCTGGCACGGCTCCTGCATTTGTCACTCATGCACGAGCTGATGAGCCAAATAAAAAACTTGGTATGGCTGTTGTTGGTCTCGGCGGTTATGCAACACGATCAATCGGGCCCGAAATCGCTGCGTGTCAACATGTTCGGCTAGCGGGTGTCGTTACCGGCGATGCCGAGAAAGGGAAATCCTGGGCGAAAGAACACGTATTCGAGCAAGATGCAATCTATTCCTATAGCGACTTTGACAAGATTGTCAGTGACGATCGAATTGATTTCGTTCACATCGCTCTTCCCAACTCAATGCACGCGGAATTTGCCATCCGCGCGGCACAAGCTGGCAAGCATGTGATGGTGGAAAAGCCAATGGCGATCTCCAGCCAGCAATGCGAAAAAATGATTGCTGCCGCGAAGCAGGCCGGTGTGCTGCTGGGTGTGAACTATCGACTGCACTGGGAACCGCATCATGTGACGGCAACCGAACGACTCTCAGGCCTCGCTGTTGGTGATCTGGCCAACGGGAACTATGAATTCTCGTGGGGTTACGCCCGTGCGCTTACCGGTCCGAATAAGGACAAAGTGAAGAAGTGGTTGCTAGACCCAAAGATGGCGGGCGGAGGCGCCTTGTTCGACACCGGTGTCTATCCCATTCAGGCAGCTTGCTATCTCACAGGTCGTGAGCCTGTTGCTGTGCGCGGATTCCCGGCAACTCGTCATTCGGAACTTTTTCCGAAAGGCATTGAGGAAACGATGAGCTATGAGTTGCTATTCGACGACGGCTTTCAAGCCCTCTGCCGAGCTAGTTACAGCCAGTCGTTTCACCAATGCACGACGCTGGGGCCAAAAGGATCGGTCGAGATTCTTCCCGGACAAAAAGGAAGCGTCTTCGGCCAGTCCGGGACAGGCAACCCAAATCCAAAGCGACTATTTGTGAACAAGAAGGAAATTGAACTCAAGCAGACCCTTCAGCAAGCCGTGTTGCTCGATGCCTTCGCCGTGGCGATCAAGCAGGGTAACAAGACGTTTCGGACGCCGGGGGAAATGGGCCTAAGAGATATTCGAATCGTTGAAAGAATCTATGAGTCGGCAGCGAAAGGTGGACTCAATGTTAGCGTTTGAACGGCTTCAACACCTGTGTGCCGCAGGTTGATGGCGGCGAAGGCAAAAGAGCGATGTACGTCGTTGCTGTTCAATGCATTCAAATGAACAGGTTGAAAATGAAAACAAGACTTACATTAATCTCATCGGATTCATGGCTTGCAG
>JABAAH010000080.1 GCA_014238855.1 Planctomycetota bacterium | reverse complement strand
GATTTCTGGGTAGCTGATCCCAAGGCGACAGCCACGATGTCCAAGCATGGGGTTGAATTCATGTAAGGACGCAACTCGCTTCGCAACGACTTCGGGGCTTATCTTGAGTTTTTTAGCCAAATCTTCTTGTGATTTTTTATCATGTGGCACGAACTCATGAAGAGGTGGATCCAACAGTCGAATTGTTGCAGGACGCCCTTCGAGTGCCTTAAAGATTCCTTCAAAGTCTTCCCGCTGGAATGGCAGAAGTTTCTTTAATGCCGTACGCCGAACATCTTCACTTTCAGCTAAAATCATTTCCCGCATGGCATCAATGCGATCACCTTCGAAGAACATATGTTCGGTTCGAGTGAGGCCGATCCCCTCTGCACCAAAAGCAATTGCCTGACGAACTTGTTCCGGTGTATCGGCATTTGTTCGTAAGCCAAGCTTTCGATGCTTGTCTGCGAGCTTCATAATGAAGTCGTAATATTGAAAGACTTTTGATTGCTTTGGCTTCAAGGTCTTGCTGACTAGAACTTGTTTGAGTTCACTGTCTGCAGTTTCTATATTGCCTGCAAACACTTCGCCATTGCTTCCATTAATTGAAACCGCATCACCTTCTTTGAGTGTTTTGCCAGCACAGGTGAGTGTTCCCTTGCCGTAATCAATAACGATTTCCCCGGCACCAGCGACACAAACCTTACCCATTTGTCGAGCAACTAAAGCCGCATGGCTGGAAACACCACCTCGGCTTGTCAAAATTCCTTCTGCGGCAATCATACCGCGAAGATCTTCAGGGCTTGTTTCAACGCGCGCAAGAATAACACGTTCTCCAGCCTCAGCCAACTCTTCTGCTTTTGCTGCAGTAAAGACGAGTTGACCAGTTGCAGCACCCGGACCTGCAGGAAGTCCGGTAGTCAGTAGACGACCTTCCTTCTTTGCCGCTGCGTATGCCTTCAGGTCAAAAATTGGCGAAAGGAGTTGAGACAATGCATCAGGATCAGCTGACTTTAAAGCATGCGTCGGCTTCATGAGCTTTTGCTTTACCATGTCGTGTGCAATTTTCACGTAAGCAAGAGCTGTTCGCTTGCCGTTGCGAGTCTGAAGCATGTACAGCTTTTTCTTCTCAATGGTGAATTCAAAGTCCTGAACATCACCAAACTTTTTCTCAAGTCTTTCACGAACCTTTACAAGTTGCTTGTAGGTGTCTTTGAAGACGTGGTCTTTGGCCATAGACGTCATTGGAAGCGGAGTGCGAACACCGGCAACAACATCTTCCCCTTGCGCATTCACAAGGTATTCACCATAAAAAATGTCTTCGCCTGTTGCGGGGTCGCGGGTGAAGGCAACACCTGTCGCGCAATCATCACCCATATTACCGAATACCATTGTTTGTACGTTGACCGCAGTGCCCCACTCATCTGGAATTTTGTATTTCCGTCGATAGATGATAGCTCGCTCATTCATCCAGCTACCGAATACAGATCCAATGGCACCAATAAGTTGCTTGAAAGGATCTTGTGGGAAGCTTTTCCCCGTTCGATCTTTAATGAGACGAAAATATCGCTTGATCAGTTCTCGGAGTGCTTCCTCTGAAAGATCGGTATCGTTTTCAATGCCAAGTTGATGCTTCAGCCCATCCATAACTTCATCAAAAGGCTCATCTTCATTTTCATGACGCTTTTGCACACCCATGACAACATCACCATACATCTGGATGAATCGTCGATATGAGTCATAGGCAAAACGTGGATTGCCGGTTGCTTCGGCAAGACCAAGAACAGTTTCGTCATTAAGCCCTAGGTTCAAAATGGTATCCATCATGCCAGGCATGCTGTCACGTGCACCAGAGCGAACACTTAAAAGCAATGCATTGGAGGGGTCACCGAATTTTTTCTTTGTCTCTTTTTCGATGGCTTTCAGGTTTCGAAGAATTTGGTCTTCAAGACCAGCAGGAAACTTTTTCTGATTTGCGTAGTAGTCAATACACGTCTGTGTTGTGATGGTGAATCCTGCGGGCACTGGCAGGCCAATTTTTACCATCTGAGCCAGGTTCGCACCTTTGCCGCCAAGGAGATCTCGCATGGTTCCATCACCATCACACTTTGACTTGCCAAAGTAGTAAATCATCCGACCAGCTTTCGTGGCTTTTACAGTGACCTTCTTCTTAGCAGTTTTTTTCTTAGCAAACTTCTTGGCCATCAGGGTGTGGAACCTTTCATGGTGAGGGATAGAGTGAGCCGAGCTTCGACTCAAATCGCATGTTTTCAATCAACGGAAAGAAAATCTACGATCAGAGCCAAGAGGCGTCAACGAGTCACTCTTTACAGACGTGTACGTGCAGCAACCCTACGTTTTTAGCAGTTTTCTAGTGACGGAACTAGATGCAGGATAGACTCAAGGAACCGGAGCAAAAATAAGCCAGATTGACATTGTCAAAGCCTTTTTTACTTGGCCAAAGGCCTCGATTGAAAAAACAGTGTGCTGAGTCATTCATCATTCGCGATCGCTACTTCTCGAGGCAGAGCCAAAGCCCCCACATGGCACAGAAATGACCACTGTTGCGTTTTGGTATGAAAAACCCATTTCTAAGTACTTTCACAACTCATTAACGCAGAGTTTTTCTTGCCGTTACAGGAAAAACGTGCTAATAGTAGGTGAGGATAAGTCGACATATATCCCTATCCCGCTGATCGATCCCTCTGGGGTCCGCGCTTAACGGCTTTTGGCCATTAAACGGCGACGCAGGTATTCCCGATAAGCTCTACGGAGTTCAATGCATGGAACCTTTGCTCATTCGGACGTTGGCACAATGTTTTTCCATCATGGTCTATGTTGAAAACTTTATGGTTGCTTTGTGTCAACGTACATTTGGTAACAGGCCTACGTTTTTTTGCTGTATCGGCCTTTTGCTCGGCCATTGTTGTGGCACTGCAGTAACTTGTCTCGCAGTACAGCCCGATACGCTGACATTTAATCATGACATACGACCGATTCTATCGCGTCACTGCTTTGCATGTCATGGGCCCGATAGCGAAGATCGACAGGCTGGCTTGCGACTCGATAGTAGCGAGGATGCTCTGAAAGAACTTGATAGTGGCATGCGGGCGATTATTCCTGGAAACCCAGGAGAGAGTGAATTAATTACCCGTATTTTTGAAAAAGACCCTGATGTTATTATGCCACCACCAGAAAGTAATCATGTACTGACACATGATCAAAAAAAGATTCTCAACGACTGGGTAGCCAAGGGGGCAGAATACCAGCCGCACTGGGCGTACGTTCCTCCGGAAAGTCACCAGATTCCAAACGAGGATGATCAATGGTGCTTTCATTGGATTGATTCTTTTATTAAGGCACGATTAGATACAAAAGGAATCTCTCCAACGGCTGATGCTGACCCAATTACCTTGGTTCGTCGACTGACGTTTGATCTCACTGGTCTGCCGCCAACACCAACAGAAATTGATGCATATCTTTCGAATAATGCATCTGATCGATATGAACAGCTCGTTGAAAAACTTCTTGCGTCCCCTCGACATGCAGAGCGTCTTGCAAGCTGGTGGCTTGATCTTGTTCGGTACGCAGACACGGTTGGGTATCACGGTGACCAGACACACAGCGCGTCACCATATCGAGATTGGGTGATAGCAGCATTCCAAAAGAATCTGCATTTTGATCGATTTACTGAAATACAAATTGCTGGTGATTTTGTTGATACATATCCCGATGAACATCCAGAGGACCGCATTCTTGCAGGTGCGTATAACCGTTTGTTGCAGACAACGCATGAAGGTGGGCTACAGGTTAAGGAATATCGAACGATCTATCAGGCTGACAGGATACGAAACTTTTCTGCAGTGTGGCTTGGAGCAACGGTTGGCTGTGCACAGTGCCATGACCATAAATACGATCCATATACCAGTAGAGATTTCTATGCCTTAGGGGCTTTTTTCGCTGACATTGATGATGAGACACATATGGGTGTTGCAGGTCGCGGAGGTGGAACGAACACACTCCCCACTGCTCGTGATCCCGAACAGTCTGTGGTTGGTCCCTTTGATCGGGAGAGGGCCTCTGTGCTTGATGCAATAATTCAAAAGGCACGCGCAAGTCTCCCTCCAATTCCGAAGCAGGAGCAATTGGCGGAAGAAGACAACTCTAAGAATGGAAGTGAAAAAGAAAAAAGTGAAGATCAATCTCAGGCCCAAGATAACACTGAACAGCCTGGTGTTGTTGAACCACCAGAAATTGTTGAGGCAAGAAAGCACCTGACGGCGCTTGAGCAAGAGAGGAATGGTCTTGAGCGAAAGCTCATGATCACAAAACAACTTGAGACACCACGTGTCGTTAGAGTGCTGCACCGTGGAAACTGGATGGATGAATCTGGGGAGGTTGTGGAGCCTGCTATACCAAGCTTTCTTGGATCACTTGGAGCGAGCGGTCGTGCAACACGAGCAGATCTTGCCCACTGGTTAGTTGCGCCAGCCATTGATGGTGGTGTTGGAGAATTTACAGCGAGGGTGATAGCCAACAGGGTATGGTCAATTTTTTTTGGTGCTGGACTCTGTCGATCCGTAAATGATTTTGGTGGTCAGGGTGAACCACCCGATTATCCAAAGCTTCTCGATCAGCTTGCACTTGAGTTTTTTGAAAATGACTGGAATGTTCGGCATCTTATTCGATGTATTGTGACGAGCCACGCATATCGGATGTCATCGGATGCTCCTTCAAATATTTTAAAGAGTGATCCTGAAAACAGGCTGTTGGCACGTCAAGGACGTTGGCGTTATCACGCTGAAGGCGTTCGAGATGCCGTTTTGCTAGCGAGTGGTCTCCTCGTTGAGGGGCTAGGTGGCCCGAGTATTCATCCATATCAGCCGGCAGGGTATTACCAGCATCTTAATTTTCCGATACGCACATATAGCCAAGATACGAATGAACAGCAGTGGAGAAGAGGTCTGTATGTTCATTGGCAACGGATGTTCCTTCACCCGCAGCTGCTTGCTTTCGATGCTCCCTCGAGGGAAGAGTGTACTGCCGCACGCATGCGATCAAACACCCCAAAGGCAGCACTTGTTTTGCTGAATGATCCAACATTCGTTGAGGCGGCAAGGAATCTTGCTGAACGTGTCATGACCGAGGTTGATGAGGAACAGGAACGACTTGCTTTGTTATGGCGGATCGCCGTTTCACGAAGACCTGATTTTGAGGAACAAAAACTCCTTACTGATCTTTTGGAACGCCGCAGACAGGAATATAAGAACAAGCCAAACTTAGCAGAAGAACTTCTTGCCATTGGTATTTCATCGACTGATACCACACTGGATCTCATTGAACGAGCAGCATGGACAGCAACAGCACGAGTGGTACTCAATCTTCGTGAGGCAATTGGTCGGTATTAGTAAAAAAGGTAAAAATTTTTCATCAGAAATTTTTCTACGAGCAATGAGTCTCGAAAGCAGGATACCTTTCATGCAATTTCAATCAGATATTCATCGTCGGACATTTCTTGGCCGAAGTGGCTTGAATGTCGGTGCAGCGGCGTTATCGAGTCTTCTTGCAGGTGATGCGTTTGCGGCACCGCATGATCTGCAGCGGCAGGTAGACGTTGGGATGATCAGACCATTACATCACCCGCCTCGTGCAAAAGCAGTTATTTTTCTTTGCTTGGCAGGCGGCCCTAGTCACTTGGAAACGTTCGACCATAAGCCTGTTCTGACAGAGCAGGACGGAAAGGCGATGCCAGAAAGCATTACAGCCGGTCAGCCAATTGCACAGCTCCAGGGAAAAAAACTTTTATGTCTTGGGCCGCGTAAGCCCTTTCGGCGGTTCGGTGAGTGTGGTACCGAGATCAGCGAACATTTTACTCAATTAGGAAGCCTTGCTGATCGCTTTACGATCATTCGAAGCATGGTCGCAGAGCAGATTAATCATGACCCCGCCCATACATTTATGAATTGTGGCACGGCTCTTTCAGGGCGACCAAGCATGGGTGCTTGGGTGACCTATGGTTTAGGAAGCGAAGCAGATGATCTTCCTGGCTTTGTTGTGATGACAAGCAAATTGGGACGTAATCCCCAACCTATTGCGGCTCGTCAGTGGCATTCGGGTTTCTTACCAGGGCAATTTCAGGGTGTTGAATTTTCGACGAGCGGATCACCGGTGCATTATGTGCAAAACCCGGCCGGCGTATCTGATGTACATCAGCGTGATGTGATTCAAACAGTTGCGGCTCTTGAGCAACATCGGCTGACAGCAATATATGATCCTGATGTTGCAACACGCATTCGACAATACGAACTTGCATTTCGAATGCAGACGAGTGTGCCGCAGCTTGCTGATCTTTCTGGAGAGACGGCAGAAACGCTTGCCCTTTACGGAGCAGAACCGGGTAAGGCAACAGTGGGAACCAATTGCCTCATGGCACGGAGACTTGTTGAGCGCGGGGTCCGTTTTGTACATCTCTATCACAGCGATTGGGATCATCACAGTGGTATTGATCGCTTTATGGGAGAGATTTGCCCGCCAACGGATCAAGCCGCCGCTGCACTATTGACGGATCTTGATCGTCGTGGGCTGTTAGACGAAACCCTGGTAATCATTGGAGGCGAATTTGGTAGGACGCCAATGGGCCAAGGAAAAGAAAAGCAGATCGGGCGAGATCATCACATTCAAGGTTTTAGTACCGTATTGGCTGGAGGTGGTATTCAGGGTGGTATGACCTATGGGTCCACTGATGACTTTGGATACCACGCCGTTGAAAATATCGTCCATGTCCGCGATTTACATGCGACGATGCTGCACCTTTTAGGCATTGACCACAACCGTTTTTCAGTTGAGTATCAAGGTCTGGATACAAAACTGACGGGTGTTGAGCCGGCCGCACCAGTTTACGATTTATTTTCATGAGCAGATATCTTGCAGTAGTCAGGATCGACACTTCACGAGATTTTTCTCACTTCGGTTGGTTAAAAATCTATTTGATTAAGTGTTGCCAGCATTTGGTGTCGTCTGAATAGAGAGCAAGGTCATTCGATACATTTTTAGTGTGTAATACATTCATGCACATGGAACACAGTTTTACCGGAATGTTAAAAACAGATTATGAGCAGATTGCTTGAAAGATTATTTCGAGACATATCGTACTGAAAAGGAATGTAGCTTGAAAATACGTGAGGCAGTGATCTCCTAAAGACTCTTAAGGCGTCGTGGCTTTGAGCGACTCTTTCTTCCGAGAGCCGTGGAGCATAAGACCAATCCACGTGTGCCGAACAAAAAGTTGATACGTGATAAGCAAAATGAATGTGGCACCAAAACAAATGATGCAGAGCTTTACAAAGACAGGCAGTCGCCAGGTCTGAATCAAGCACGCTAGAACCATTACCAAGGGTATATGCATCAAGTACAGCCAGTACGAAGAATCAGAAATGTATCGAAAAGTTCTACTTTCAGTCGAACACCATGTCTTGAAGATGCCGATACATCCAAAACACATGAGCCACGCAAAAAGAATCTGTGGAACGGCAGTGATCACTGGATTTGCCATAGTGGCGAAAGCAACAGGAAAACAAAGCGTTGCTCCCAGGAAGTGCAAGGGCCACCAGCGACCGAGATCATCTGCTTTCTCATTCGAGATGAACATCGACATGCCAAAGCCGAAGAAGATGCTGTAGTACACAACAAGATGTGGCTGCGGAAGAATGCCAAGGCTTGTGTCAGGTCCAAAATGCATTCGGGGTGACATTGAACCCATGAGAAGTTGTGGCAGTAGCGTGAGTGGGACCATCCACCAGATAGAAGTATTGAGCTGAAAAGGCCAGAGTTGCCAAAGTGAAATATGCATGCATTGAAGTAGGCTTTCAGCACAAACGAAAATGAGAATGAGCCAGCAGAGGAACCAAAGAAACCAGAGGTGATCAAATACCCTTGAGAAAATGAGGTGCCTCGGTTTGAGGTTTTCAAAGATGCCATGATCGACCACGCCCTTTTTATCTGCTCTCTTAAAGCCAGTCTTGAAGCGATCAGAAGTGAGCCATGCCGTATAACCAGAACGGATTGTTTCAAGAGCTTTCTTGCCGAAAAAACCATTCTGGTTCTTGCGTTCTATTGAATTGGGAGTAGTAGCAGGTAACTTTTTATCATCGGTGTTTTCCTGAGGAATTGCTCCCGCTTTGAGAAGAAGTTCTCGAATGCGTTTCCGGCCCGTTTCAATATGTTTTCGGTTCAATTCTGGCACCTTGAGCCATGATGCAATACCCTGAGTCGTCTC